>NZ_PKFA01000064.1:0-65496 GCF_002919275.1 Thermocrispum sp.
ACGGCGACGGAGCGCTGACCGTCTCCGGCTTCGACTACGAGGTCTCGGCGACGGTGAGCGTGTCGGCCACCATCGCCGAGGGCGGGAAAGTCCTGGTCTCCGGCCGGTTGCTGGCCGACATCACGAAAGCCCTGCCTGACCAGCCGGTGGACATCACCGTCGACGGCGCCCGGGTCGGCATCACCTGCGGCAACGCCAGGTTCAGCCTGCCCACCATGCCGGTGGAGGACTACCCGCAGCTGCCCGCCCAGCCACAGTTCGTCGGCGAGCTCGACGGGCACGCGTTCGGCGAGGCCGTGGCGCAAGTCGCGGTCGCATCCGGCAAGGACGACACGCTGCCGATGCTGACCGGCATCCGGCTGGAGATCTCCGGCGAGACGCTGACCATGGTCGCCACCGACCGGTTCCGGCTGGCGCTGAAGGAGTTCACCTGGAAGCCGGCCGACGGCGTCACCGGCGCGGCCGTGCTGGTGCCTGCGAAGAACCTGGCCGACGCGGCCCGGTCGCTCGGCGCAGCGGGTTCGACCGTGCGACTCGGGCTGTCCAGCGGCGAGGGCATGCTCGGGCTGTCCGGCCCGGACCGGCACACCACGACCCGGCTGCTGGACGCCGAGTTCCCGCCGTATCGCAAGCTGCTGCCTTCGCAGTACACCTCGCGTGCCGTGCTGGACGTGCCCGCGGTCACCGAGGCGATCCGGCGCGTGTCACTGGTCGCCGAGCGCGGCACCCAGGTGCGGCTGGAGTTCACCGAGGGGTCGTTGCGACTCGCCGCGGGCGGGGACGACGAGGGCTCGGCCGAGGAAGAGCTGCCGGTGACCTACGAAGGCGAGCCGGTGGTGATCGCGTTCAACCCGAACTACCTGCTCGACGGCCTGACCGCGCTGCCGACCGACCAGGCCGAGCTCACCTTCACCACGCCGAACCGTCCGGCGTTGATCAAGCCGCTGGACGACGAGGGCAAAGTCGCCGCCGGGTACTTGTACCTGCTGATGCCGGTTCGCCTGCCGGGCTGACCGGCGTCCGCCACCGCCGGGCTAGGGTCGGGGCTGACCGGCCACGAACGGAGGTTCACATGGTGCAGCTGGGCATGATCGGCCTCGGCAAGATGGGTTCCGGGATGCGTGCGCGGCTGGAAGCCGCCGGGCATCAGGTCATCGGCTACGACCGCGATCAGTCGGTGTCGGACACCTCGTCGCTGGCGGACCTGGTGGCGTCGCTGGACCGGCCGCGGTTCGTGTGGGTGATGGTTCCCGCCGGGGACGCCACCCGCCAGACGATCGCCGAGCTGGCTGATCTGCTGGACGAGGGCGACCTGGTCATCGAGGGCGGCAACTCCCGGTTCACCGACGATGCGGCGCACGCCGAGAAGCTGGCCGCAGGAGGCGTCGGCTACATCGACGCGGGCGTCTCCGGGGGCATCTGGGGTGAGAAGAACGGCTACGCCCTGATGGTCGGCGGCCTGCCCGAGGACGTCGAGCGCGCGATGCCGATCTTCGACGCGCTGCGCCCGGAGGGGCCGCGCGAGGAAGGGTTCGTGCACGCCGGCGGCGTCGGCGCGGGCCACTTCGCCAAGATGGTGCACAACGGCATCGAGTACGGCCTGATGCAGGCCTACGCCGAGGGCTACGAACTGCTGCGCGCGGCCGACCTGGTCACCGACGTGCCGGGGGTGCTCAAGGCGTGGAAACGCGGCACGGTGGTGCGATCGTGGCTGCTCGACCTGCTGGTCAGGGCGCTGGAGGAGGACCCGGAGCTGGCGCAGCTGAAGGGGTACGTCAACGACTCCGGCGAAGGTCGCTGGACGGTCGAGGAGGCGATCAACCACGCGGTGCCCGCACCGGTGATCTCGGCCGCGCTGTTCGCCCGGTTCGCCTCGCGGCAGGACGATTCGCCCGCCATGAAGGCGGTCGCGGCGTTGCGCAACCAGTTCGGCGGGCACGCCGTCAGCAAAGCGGGGGAGTGACGCCGGGCGCGGGGCACGGAGCCTGCTGAGCCGATGTATCTCAGACACCTGCAGGTCGAGGACTTCCGGTCGTGGAAGCACGCCGACCTGGCGCTCACCCCGGGTGCCACGGTGCTGGTCGGCCGCAACGGGCGCGGCAAGACCAACCTGCTGGAGGCGGTCGGCTATTTGGCCACCCTCGGATCGCATCGGGTGGCCACCGACGCTCCACTGATCAGGCAGGGGTGCGACCGGGCGATCGTGCGGGCCGCGGTGGTCAACGGCGACCGTGAGCTGACCGTCGAACTGGAGATCAACGCAGGCCGGGCCAATCGGGCACGGGTCAACCGCGGCCAGCCCGGCCCGCCGCGGTCGGTGCTGGGAATCTTGCGCACGGTGCTGTTCGCGCCGGAGGACCTGGCGCTGGTCAAGGGTGACCCGGCCGAGCGGCGCCGGTTCCTCGACGAGCTGCTGGTGCAGCGTGCCCCGCGGTTCGCCGGCGTGCGAGCCGACTACGACAAGGCCTTGCGGCAGCGCAACGCCCTGTTGAAGACCGCGGGTAAGCGCGGCAGGAGCGGACGCGAAGACCCGTACGCGCTCAGCACGCTGGATGTGTGGGACGCGCAGCTGGCGGATGCGGGAGCCCGTCTTCTGGCCGGCCGGCTGGATCTGATCGCTGCGCTCACCCCGCACGCCGTCGCCGCGTACTCCGCGGTGGCGGGATCTGCGGCGGTGGGCCGGGAAGCGTCACTCGTCTACCGATCGAGCCTCGGTGACGCGCTGCCGGAAGGATTCGGCATGCCGGAAGGCCGGGAGGCCGACAACGAACCGGGAGTCGCGCAGCTGCGCGACGTCCTGCTCGATGCGCTCGGGCGGGCGCGCGACGTCGACTTGGAACGGGGCGTCAGCACCGTCGGCCCGCACCGCGACGAACTCGAGTTGCGGCTCGGTGAAGCGCCGGCGCGTGGTTATGCCAGCCATGGCGAATCGTGGTCGCTGGCGTTGGCACTCCGGCTCGGCGCCTATGAACTGTTGCGTGCGGAGGCGGGCGAACCGGTGCTGATGCTGGACGACGTCTTCGCCGAGCTCGACCGCGATCGGCGTGCCCGGCTGGCCGAGGTCGCCGCGCAGGCCGAGCAGGTGCTGATCACCGCAGCGGTCGACGAGGACGTGCCGAGCAAGCTGACGGGTACCCGATTCCGTGTCGCCGAGGGGGAGGTTTCCCGTGAAACATGAGCCGCACGACGCTCGGCCGACCGGGCTACCCGGGGTGACACCTGGGGAGAATCAGGGTCACCCGCCTGGGGATAAAACTGTGGATAGTGTGGATAACTCGAGGTCTCGCCCCGCCTCGTCGGCCAATTTCGAACGCGGAGAGCGACCTTCTCCCCCTGCCGGGGGTGAACTATCCACAGGCAACAAGCCACAGAACGCGGGTGCTTCCGGCCGGGATCTGGCGTTCGCGGCGCTGGACGCGGCGCGGCAGGCCGCGGGGCGGCGTGGTGCGCAACGGCCGGGCTGGCGGCCGCCCGGGGTCAGCCCCCGCGAGCTGCGCAGCAGGCGCCGGAGATGGTCCGGCCCGGGGCCCGACGATCGCGACCCCCAGCCGCTCGGCCGGGTGCTGGAACGGCTGACCAGGGAGCGCGGCTGGCGGTCCCGGCTGGCCAACGGCACGGTGTTCGGCGAATGGGCCAGCCTGGTCGGCGCGGAGATCGCCGAACACGCCCGGCCGGTGTCGCTGCGCAACGGCGAACTGACCGTGCAGGCGGACTCGACGGCATGGGCCACCCAGCTGCGGCTGCTGCAAGGCCAGCTCATCGGCAAGATCGCCGCGGGCGTCGGCGCCGGGGTGGTCAAGCGGATCCGGATCAACGGGCCGGTCCGGCCGGATTGGCGGCACGGCCGCAGATACATCGCCGGGCGCGGGCCCAGGGACACCTACGGCTGATCGCCGAACGTGGGCCAGGGCCCCGTACGCCGCGAGTGGAGCCAGGGGTGCGGTTCCCTCCCGTCCTGGGTCGAATTCGGCGCTCTGTGACGCCGTGAGGGGTGTCCTTGCCGCCCGTTCGCATAAGCAGGCAAGTAGACTTGCAGTAGTGCGTCGGGCGCTTGCGTGCGATGACCCGCGCCCGTGAACATTCCGCCGCGTTCACCGCTGCGGCGACGACCCAGGGAGACACCGGAGCAGGTGGCAGCCAAGAAGAACGAGTACAGCGCATCGTCCATCACCGTCCTGGAAGGCCTCGAGGCCGTCCGCAAGCGGCCCGGCATGTACATCGGCTCTACCGGTGAACGCGGCCTGCACCACTTGATTTGGGAGGTCGTCGACAACGCGGTCGACGAGGCGATGGCCGGGTACGCCACCCGGGTCGAGGTCACACTGCTGGCCGACGGTGGCGTCCGCGTGGAGGACGACGGCCGGGGTTTCCCGGTCGACGAGCACCCGACGATGAAGAAGCCGGGCGTCGAGGTCGCACTGACGGTGCTGCACGCCGGCGGCAAGTTCGACAGCAAGTCGTACGCGGTGTCCGGCGGTTTGCACGGCGTCGGCGTGTCGGTGGTGAACGCCCTGTCCAAGCGCCTGGAGGTGGAGATCCACCGCGGCGGCGTGATCTGGACACAGAAATATGTCAACTCCGAGCCCGGCCCGCTGCAGAAGGAAGGCACCACCGACCGCACCGGCACCATCCTGTCGTTCTGGCCGGACGAGACCATCTTCGAGACGACGTACTTCAACACCGAGACGGTCGCCCGCAGGCTGCAGGAGATGGCGTTCCTCAACAAGGGGCTGACCATGGTGCTGCGGGACGAGCGCAAGCAGGAGGACGCCGAGGACGCCGAAGGCGAGGAGGCCGCGCTCACCGAGCGCACCTACTACTACCCGGGCGGCCTGGTGGACTTCGTCAAGCACATCAACGCCAGCCGGGACACCGTGCACGACAAGGTCATCTCGTTCGAGGCCAAGGGCGACGGCATGCAGGTCGAGGTGGCCATGCAGTGGAACACCGGCTACACGCCGTCGGTGTACACGTTCGCCAACACGATCAACACCCACGAGGGCGGCACCCACGAGGAAGGCTTCCGCGCGGCGCTGACCAGGGTGGTCAACGCCTATGCCAGGGACAAGAAGCTGCTGAAGGACAAGGACGCCAACCTCACCGGCGACGACGTCCGGGAGGGGCTGGCGGCGATCGTGTCGGTCAAGCTGGCCGAGCCGCAGTTCGAGGGGCAGACCAAGACGAAGCTGGGCAACTCGGAGGCCAAGTCGTTCGTCCAGACCACCACCAACGAGTGGCTGGCGGACTGGTTCGAGCGCAACCCCAGCGAGGCCAAGCTGATCATCTCCAAGGCGATCTCCAGCGCCCAGGCCAGGCTGGCCGCGCGCAAGGCGCGCGAGCTGGTCCGCCGCAAGGGCGCGCTGGACATCGGCGGCCTGCCGGGCAAGCTGAAGGACTGCCGGTCCACCAACCCGGAGGAGTGCGAGCTCTACATCGTGGAGGGCGACTCGGCCGGTGGCTCGGCCAAGGAGGGGCGGGACTCCCGCTACCAGGCGATCCTGCCGATCCGCGGCAAGATCATCAACGTCGAGAAGGCCCGCATCGACAAGGTGCTGAAGAACGCCGAGGTGCAGTCGCTGATCACCGCGCTGGGCACCGGCATCCACGAAGAGTTCGACATCAGCAAGCTGCGCTATCACAAGATCGTGCTGATGGCCGACGCGGACGTCGACGGCAAGCACATCACCACGCTGCTGCTCACCTTGTTGTTCCGGTTCATGACGCCGCTGATCGAGCACGGGCACGTGTACCTGGCGCAGCCGCCGCTGTACAAGATCAAGTGGCAACGGGCCGAGCCGGAGTACGCCTACTCCGACCGGGAGCGGGACGGCCTGCTCGAGCGCGGCCTGGCGGCCGGCAAGAAGATCAACAAGGACGACGGCATCCAGCGGTACAAGGGTCTCGGCGAGATGAACGCCGACGAGCTGTGGGAAACCACCATGGACCCGGCCAACCGCATCCTGTTGCAGGTGACGCTGGACGACGCGGCCACCGCCGACGAGCTGTTCAGCGTGCTGATGGGCGACGACGTGGAGTCGCGACGCGCCTTCATCACTCGCAATGCCCGCGAAGCCGGACTGCTCGACATCTGACCCAGCCGCCTGACGTGCGCATCACTGGACACAAAGGAACGTTTTCGTGACTGAGACGCCGGAACGCAGCCGCATCGAACCTGTTGACATCCAGCAGGAGATGCAGAGCTCCTACATCAACTACGCGATGAGTGTCATCGTGTCGCGAGCTCTGCCGGATGTCCGCGACGGTCTCAAACCGGTCCACCGCCGGGTCCTGTACTCGATGTACGACAGCGGCCTGCGACCGGAGCGCAGCTACACCAAGTGCTCGCGCATCGTCGGCGACGTCATGGGGAACTACCACCCGCACGGCGACTCGGCGATCTACGACACGTTGGTCCGGCTGGCGCAGCCGTGGGTGATGCGCTACCCGCTGGTCGACGGCCAGGGCAACTTCGGCTCGCCGGGCAACGATCCCGCGGCGGCCATGCGGTACACCGAGGCCAAGCTCACCCCGCTGGCCATGGAGATGCTGCGGGAGATCGAAGAGGACACCGTCGACTTCGTCGCCAACTACGACGGCAAGACGCAAGAGCCGACGGTGCTGCCGTCGCGGATCCCGAACCTGCTGGTCAACGGCGGCTCCGGGATCGCGGTGGGGATGGCGACGAACATCCCGCCGCACAATCTGCGCGAGGTGGCCGAGGCGGTCTACTGGGCGCTGGACAACTGGGACGCCTCGGACGAGGAGACCCTGGCCGCGGTGATGCAGCGGATCAAGGGCCCGGACTTCCCGACCAAGGCACTGATCCTGGGCACGTCCGGCATCGAGGAGGCCTACCGCACCGGGCGCGGGTCGATCCGGATGCGGGCCGTGGTCGAGGTGGAGGAGGACTCCAAGGGCAGGCAGGCCCTGGTGGTGTCCGAGCTGCCGTACCAGGTCAACCCGGACAACCTGATCGAGAGCATCGCGACGCTGGTGCGCGAGGGCAAGATCAGCGGCATCGCCGACATCGCCGACGAGTCCAACAAGCGCAGCGGCATGCGGATCGTGATCTCGCTGAAGCGGGACGCGGTGCCGAAGGTGGTGCTGAACAACCTCTATAAGCACACCCAGCTGCAGCACAACTTCGGCGTGAACATGCTGGCGATCGTCGACGGCGTGCCGCGCACGCTGCGGCTGGACCAGATCATCCGGCACTACGTCAAGCACCAGGTCGACGTCATCGTCCGGCGCACCCGGTACCGGTTGCGCAAGGCCGAGGAGCGGGCGCACATCCTGCGTGGCCTGGTCAAAGCGCTGGACATGCTGGACGAGGTGATCGCCTTGATCCGGCGGTCGCCGAACACCGAGGAGGCCCGCACCGGCCTGATGCAGCTGCTGGACGTGGACGAGGTGCAGGCCACCGCGATCCTGGACATGCAGCTGCGCAGGCTGTCGGCGTTGGAGCGGCAGAAGATCATCGACGAGCTGGCCGAGATCGAGCGCACCATCGCCGACCTGGAGGACATCCTGGCGCGGCCGGAGCGGCAGCGTCGGATCGTCGGCGACGAGCTGCGGGAGATCGTCGACAAGTACGGCGACGACCGCCGGTCGAAGATCATCCCGTACGACGGCGACGTGACGGTGGAGGACCTGATCGCCGTCGAGGACGTCGTGGTGACCATCACCCGCACCGGGTACGCCAAGCGCACCAAGACCGACCTGTACCGGGCGCAGAAACGAGGCGGCAAGGGCGTGCAGGGGGCGGCGCTGAAGCAGGACGACATCGTCCAGCACTTCTTCGTCTGCTCCACGCACGACTGGATCCTGTTCTTCACCAACAAGGGTCGGGTGTACCGGGCCAAGGCCTACGAGCTGCCCGAGGCGAACCGCAACGCTCGCGGTCAGCACGTAGCCAACCTGCTGGCGTTCCAGCCGGACGAGGAGATCGCCCAGGTCATCGAGATCCCCAACTACGAGGTCGCGCCCTATCTGGTGCTGGCGACCAAGGGCGGGCTGGTCAAGAAGTCCCGGCTGAGCGACTTCGACTCCAACCGGTCCGGCGGCCTGATCGGCATCAACCTGCGCGACGGCGACGAGCTGGTCGGTGCCCAGCTGGCCGGCCCGGAGGATGACCTGCTGCTGGTGTCGGCGAACGGGCAGTCCATCCGGTTCCACGCCAACGACGAGGTGCTGCGCCCGATGGGCCGGGCCACCTCCGGTGTGCTGGGCATGCGGTTCAACGAGGGCGACGAGCTGCTCGCGATGGCCGTGGTCCGGCCGGGCACGTATCTGCTGGTGGCCACCTCCGGCGGGTACGCCAAGCGCACCCCGATCGAGGACTATCCGGTGCAGGGTCGCGGCGGCAAGGGCGTGTTGACCATTCAGCACGACGACCGTCGCGGGAAGCTGGTGGCAGCACTTATCGTGGACGTCGAGGACGAGTTGTTCGCCATCACGTCCAGTGGTGGTGTCATCCGCACCGCCGCCAAGCAGGTCCGCAAGGCGGGCAGGCAGACCAAGGGCGTGCGGTTGATGAACCTCGACCAGGGAACGACACTGCTGGCAGTGGCGCGCAATGCCGACGAGCCCAACGGCAACGGGCAGGGCGAGACCGCTGACGCGACGAAAGCGACCGACGGAGAAGCATGACTGGCCCGGACAAACCCAGCGGAGGAACCCCCACCCACCAATCGGAGGCCTACCCAGGCGGTGAGGGAGCTGCGGGCGGGGAAGCCGGCTCTCCGCCGTGGCAGCGGGTGACCCAGGAGGGTGGATCCGACGGATTCGGCGGCGGTGAGCTGTCGCCGCACACCGGGAACATCCCCAGGGTCGACGGGGCCGCGGGGCAGGGCGGCGCTCCGAACGGCCTTTCCAACGCCGAGCAGCGCACCGACTACCTCCCGCAGCCGGAGCGGGACAAGCCGCCGCGGGACGTCGAGGGGGTCACGTTGAGCACTCGAGGCCGGGCGTCGTCCTCGTCCGCGCCGTCGGCGCTGCGCCGGCCGGGTCGGGGCCCGCGGCGGGCCAGCCTGATGGTCAAGCGCATCGACCCGTGGTCGGTGCTGAAGCTGAGCCTGGTGCTCGGCGTGGCGATGTTCTTGGTGTGGATGGTCGCCGTCGGCCTGCTCTACATCGTGCTGGACGGCATGGGGGTGTGGGACAAGCTGAACGGCACCTACACCTCGCTGGTGTCCGGCGCGAACGCGGACGCCGTGGCGGAACCGCTGATCAGCGCGGGCCGGGTGTTCGGCGTGGCGGCCATCATCGGCATGGTGAACATCGTGCTGCTGTCGGCGCTGGCGACGGTCTCGGCGTTCATCTACAACGTCTCGGCCGATCTGGCCGGCGGGCTGGAGATCACGCTGTCCGAACGGGATTAGGCCGGCGGTGCGGAGCGGGCCCCCGGGCGCAAGGGCCGTCCACCGGTGCGGTACGCTCTCATACGTCGCGAGGGCCTATAGCTCAGGCGGTTAGAGCGCTTCGCTGATAACGAAGAGGTCCCAGGTTCAAGTCCTGGTAGGCCCACCCAGAACGGACAACCCCCTGACCGGCGGGTCAGGGGGTTGTCCGTTCTCGGAAGCCACAAGGCCGCCACATCCGGGCAAGCTTCCCGGCGTCACGAACGGCCGCGGACTATCCGGCCGAGATCACTGGGAGTGCGTTCAGCAGCTGGCGCACCTTTTCTGCGCGGCTACGGCCGTTGATGAAGTAACTGGGGTAGTGCTTCTTGACGGCATCGATGCTCGGCGCGCCAACCAGAAGGACGTCCACGTTCGAAGGGCCGTGATGGCGACGATCGGTGAACCGCTCTTCCGCTTCGTTCAGCGCTGCGACCGCCATGGTCTGATCGGTGAACTCGCGGATGTCGGTCCGGCCCTCGTTCTTGTGGTTGACGAGGAGGTACCACCGGTTACCTACTGTCACGGTGCGAGCCTCCTTCCTCGTCAAGCCATGCGACCACCTCGGCAGCCGAAGCCTCGAGTGGTGCACGGTCCATCTCCGATTCTGCTACGCCGTCATCCCGTAGGCAGAGATACCGACTTAGTTCACGAAGGTAACGAAGGAGTGGTTCAGGACCTGTCTCGTGCTTGAGGTCGGTACCGAAGGCAGTGTCGAACTGTTCGACGGTGTCGGCCCAGCGCTGCTGACGTTGCGTCCTCAGCTGCACCTCGACCTTGAAGCCGTCTTGGCGGCACCAGAGGTGAAGCGCTCGATAACCCCCAGATTGCTGGCTTGGCGTTGTAATCGCGCACGCGTTCGATCTGCAGTGCACCAGCCAGCTCGAGATGCTCCTTGACCCGCACCACGTGCTGACGTGTCGGGAGAATTGCGCGACAACCGGCAGTGTCTTCCATCTCCGCCAGTCGCGACCGCTCGCGGACGAGCTTGGCGACGATGCTTTCCCATCGCTTCAGTCGCCGGACAACGGGGGAGACAGGCGAACATACCCCTGTCAATGCTGCTTCGAGGGCTGCGCAAGCCCTGGCGAGAGGCATGCTGTGTGCAGAGCGCCACCGCTCTACCAGGACCTCGTCGTGTGCTGCTTGTTCGGCGTCGATCTCCAGCTCGCCGGTTGCGCGCTTGCGGATGCGGCGTCCGGCGGTGTTGAGCTGATTCTTGGAAGGAAGGGACCAGCCGTCGTCCCTGTCATCGGCGCCATGTGTGGAGCCATTGGTTACTTGTACCCGGTAGGTCTCCGGCGCCGGTGCTCGGGGCATCTGCAGATGTTCAGGGAGGACCGTCGGCAGGTTCGACATGGCGCGAGCCCGTGTGCGCAGCACCGAGACAGATGTGTCCGTGAGGTTGGTTTCACGTGAAGCAAACGGGGTTGTTGCCCAACGCCGATCGCGGTACAGGTAGCATCGTGACGGTTGTGAGGCGTTGAGGAGGCATACGGGGATGAAGAAGCTTTTGGCCATCGCAGCCGTGGTGGGTGTCCTGTTCGCGATCAAGCGGAGCCGGGACGCCAAGGCCGACGCTGACCTGTGGCGCGAGGCCACCGCGCCGTCCGGTACCTCCGGCGCGGGCAGCGCTAACGGTTCGACGCCGGCGACCGCGACCCACGGTTCGGCCAGCAAGAACTGACCGACGTCCACGCGGGTCCGCCCGCGTTCCGGGGCCGTAGCTCAATTGGTAGAGCGCTGCTTTTGCAAGGCAGAGGTCAGGGGTTCGATTCCCCTCGGCTCCACTTCGTGACCCGCCGCGTGCGGCGGATCGGATGCACTCCTCGGGCGGCGTGTACCGCGCTGTCTCCTTGACGCCTCATCGAGCCTGCGGCAGCGCCGCTCGACTTGGATTTCTGGCGGCTCTGGCGCTCGGTAGCGACCGTCGACAGCGGGAAATCACCGAGAGTATCCGCGGCCCGTGTCGGCGCGACGAGGCCTTACGTCCCGTTCCTGCGGCCCCTACGGCACGGAGTCCGCCTCTTTCTGCCGTGTGGTGTCGCCCTGAGCGCGATAGCGTCCGGGGGTGACGCCGAAGTGCCGCTTGAAGGCGTGCGAGAAGGCGAACGGCGAGCTGTACCCGACCTGGCGGGCGACAGCTGCCAGCGGCCGGTCCGTGGTGCGCAGGAGTCCCGCAGCGGTCGTCATGCGCCACCAGGTCAGGTACGCCATCGGTGACTGTCCGGTGAGCGCGGTGAACTTTCGCGCCAGGGTGGCGCGGGAGACGCCGACGTGCGCGGCCAGATCCTCCACCCGCCAGGGCGCGTCCGGTTTGTCGTGCAGTGCCGCGAGTGCGGCGGCGACGTAGCGGTTGCGGAGCGCCCGCGGCCATCCGTCGTGGTCGTTGTCGTCCAGCCACGCGCGGATCAGATAGGTCAGCAGCAGGTCGAGCAGGCCGGTGATCACGGCTTCCCGGCCGGGTCGTGCTTCGGCGAGCTCGATGGTGAGCAGTTCGATGGCCGAACTCAGTTGACCATGACGCCGGGCGCGCGCCGGCACGTGGACGACGTCGGGAAGCTCCGCCAGCGCGGGATGCATGCGCGTGTGGTCGAGCCGGTACTTGCCACACAGGAACTCCGTGTCGCCGAGCGGGTCGTCGCTGACGCGTGAATCGAACGGTACGGAGTTGTCCGCGCGCGGGGTGTCGGACAGGACGTGTGCGGTGCCTCGGGGCAACAGCACGATGTCGCCGCTTGCCAGGTAGGTCGGCTCACCGTCGTCCAGGACGAGCCACCCGGTGCCGTGCAGGAGAACGTGGAATCCGGCGCCGTCGTAGCGGTCGAAGCGATAGCACCACGGCGAGTTCACCCGCAGCCGGCTCGACGACGGGCGGCCCGTTCGCATGGCGGCGATGGCGTCGCTCAGCACGTCCACAGCGTCAGCCTATACGAGCTTGAGACGATCGCGTATCAAACTGCGCCATTTCAACATTGGAACGCTCACGCTTTGCTCGTAGGTTGCTTGTGTGGACACAGTGCAGCTCGGTGACGTCGAAGTGACCAAGGTGGTGGAGTGGCAGGGCGAGTTCGGCCGCGCACGGGACGCGATCCCGGACAGTCCGCCGGAGGTGTGGCGGGACAACGCGTCGTGGCTCGACCCCGAGCACTGGAACGCAGAAACCGACGGCTGCCGCGCCGCCGTTCAGACGTGGGTGTTACGCAGCGAGGGCAAGACCATCCTGGTGGACACCGGCATCGGCAACGACCGGGACCGGCCCCAGATGCCGCTGTTCGATCACCTCGGCACCGACTTCCTGGACCGGCTCGCGCGGGCCGGAGTGCAGCCGGACGACGTGGACATCGTGGTCAACACGCATGTCCACTACGACCACGTCGGATGGAACACCCACCTCGTCGACGGCGAGTGGGTTCCGACATTTCCGAACGCCACCTACCTGATCCCCGCCGCCGACCAGGTGTACTTCGACCCACGCAACGAACACCGCCGCCCTGCGCCGGTGAACGAATACGAGCAGCTGCGGCGCAAGGGAAGCCACATCGTCTACGCCGACAGCATCGCCCCGGTGCTGGACCGAGCCGTGCTGTGGGAGGACGACTACCGCATCGACGCAAACCTGAGCCTGGAACCTGCGCCCGGACACACACCCGGCTCGTCAGTCGTTCGCCTGGAATCCGGACGAGACCGGACGGTGTTCGTCGCCGACGTGCTGCACAGTCCGGTGCAGATCCTCGCGCCGCACTGCAACAGCCGCTTCTGTGAGCACCCCGGGCAGGCCGCCGACACCCGCCGACGGGTGCTCGAGCGGGCGGCGGACAACAACGAGCTGGTCATCCCCGCGCACTTCGCGGGGTCCGGCGCGGTGGAGATCCAGCGGGACGGAAGCCGCTTCGCCATCCGCCGGTGGGTGCCATGACGGGAACCGTTCGAACGTCCGCTTTCCCGGCGGCCGGGCACACCAGCGCCCTGCGTCGTCCGGGAAGCCAGGGCGCCGGCACGCGCGGTGACAGCCGTCGTAACAAGACCGCGGATGCAGCGACAATCTGGCGATGAGATCGATCCTGATGGTGCCCGTGCTGCTGCTCGCCCTTGTGCTGGCAGCGTGCACCGCTGGGCAACCTGTGCGGGAATCGGATCCGAGCCGGACGAGTGGTTCGGCCGCGTCGCCGACGACGGCGGCCCCCACGCCAACGACCACCACGACCACCACGAGGACGGCCGCCACCAAGCCGACAACGTCGGCTCGGGCGGTGGTCGAGCAACCATCCAAGGCCCGCCCCACCGAGCAGACCCCGGTTCAGCCCAGATACTCCTGCGAGCCGGGCGCGCCACCCAAGTTCGACGATCCGGCCAACCCGAACATCATCACCAACAGGGACTGCCCGGAGCTCGACGCCGAGAAGGAACGCTCGCACCGCGAGTTCATCAACTGCGAGCCCAGCGGTGGCACCTGGGACATCGACCGGCAACGGTGCGTCTACGGGCAGGACCGGCAGGAGCCCCCGGGGTGATCCAGCCGACGGTGCGATGGTGATTCCGGACCACTCCTGGCAGGGCGGAGCTGGGCCGACTGGGAGGCACGGCGGGGCGCAGGGCGGGCGGGCCGGTAGGTGTGCGAGGTGGGGGTGCGCTGCTTGGTGTGCGGGGCGGGGTCGCGCGGGTCGAGGTCGCGCTGGTCGGGACGCACGGCGGGGCTGGGCCGGTTCGGACCCCGGGCAAAGCCGGGTCGGGGCGCACTCGGGCAGGCCTGGTCCGTGCGCACTCAGGGCAAGGCTGGGCCGCTTCGGCGCGGCCGGGTCACCGGTTCGATCGACGGCCTACCATCGCCATGTGATCCAGCGATCGGCCCTTCATGCCTGACATCGTCGAACGGCTTGTCGAGCGGCTTCGAGCCGCCGGATGTGTCTTCGCCGAGGACGAGGCGCGGATCCTGCTTGACGCGGCACGGCGGCCGGACGAGCTGGAAACCATGGTCGCCCGCCGGGTCGCCGGGGAGCCGCTGGAGCACGTCGTCGGCTGGGCGGAGTTCTGCGGGCTGCGGATCACCGTCGCCCCGGGCGTGTTCGTGCCGCGGCGACGCACCGAGTTCCTGGTCGCGCAGGCGCTCCTGCTGGCACCGGCATCGGCCGTGATCGCCGACCTGTGCTGCGGTTCCGGCGCCATCGGTGTCGCGCTGTCCGCGCGATTGCCGGACGCACAGCTGCACGCCGCGGACATCGACCTCGCCGCGGTGCGGTGCGTCCGGGTCAATGTCGGCGATCGCGGCACGGTGTATCAGGGCGACCTGTTCGATCCGCTGCCCGCTCGGCTACGGCAACGTGTCGACCTGCTGACGGTCAATGTGCCGTATGTGCCCACGGCTGAGCTCGACCTGCTCCCGGTCGAAGCTCGCCGGCACGAGCCACGCGCGGCGCTGGACGGCGGCCACGACGGCCTGGACGTGCTGCGCCGGGTGGCCGGGGAAGCACCGGCTTGGCTCACCGACGGCGGCCACCTGCTGTGCGAAGTCGCCGAGCACCAGGCCACCGCAGCCGTCGCCGTGGTGGCCGCTCATGGCCTGCAGGGTCGCACGGTCACCGACGGGGAAGCGACCGTCCTGATCGCAACACGCTGATCGTCGCCGTCACCGCGATGGCAGGACGGCCTGAGTCTGCGTCACCTGGGCGACCCGCCGCTCCTGCTCGTCGAACAGGTCGGTCTGCGCCACGATCGTCATCTTGCCCACGTGCAGCGGCTTGCTGACGGCGATCACCGCGGAGTCCTTCACGGCGCGGAACAGGTTGGTTTTCGACTCCAGCGTTGCGGTCGACGCGCCTTCCGGCAGGTTCAAGAACGCGCACACGGCGCCAACGGTGTCGGCGAACGCCATCAACGCGCCGCCGTGCAGGATGCCGCCCACGGTGCAGTTTCCGGGATTCCACGGCAGCCGGGCGCGGACCTCGGTGGGTGACGCCTCCGTCAGTTCGATGCCCAGCGCCGCGGCGAACGGCATGGCCGAGACCAGCTGGGCGAGATCGTCAGTGCGCTGGCTCATGAACGCACACTAAACAACCCGTCCGGCTCCGGCCCAGCCCTCTACTTCGTGCCGGTGGCCTCCACCTCCGCCATCAGGTCGCGCACCCGCGCCTGGATGATCTCGTCGGACCAGTGATCGTCCTCCCGCAGCAGGCCGGTCAGTGCGAGGCCGCGCAGGGTGATCAGCAGCGCCTCGAAGGCCGAACGCACACCGGTGCTGGCCGTGCCGGTGGACCGGCTGAACACTTCCCACAGCTCTTTGCCGATCCGCCGCTCCGACGGGACGAGCGCGGCCCGCAGCCTGGGATCGGTCCTGGCCGCCATCCACAGTTCCAGGCCGGCCAGGAAGTTCGGCCCGGACATCGCCTTGCGCAGCACTTCCACCAACCCGGGCACCGCCTGCTTGCCCGGCGCCATCTGCTCCGCCGCGGCTTTGATCTGCTCCAGGTGCAGCTCGGCGATGTGCCCGATGGCGGCGACGAACAGCTGCTCCTTGGACCCGAAGTGGTGCAGGAGCGCGCCACGGGAGACACCGGCGCGGTCCTGGATGCGCTGCGTCGTCGTGCCCGCGTAGCCGTACTCGACCAGGCAGTCCACGGTGGTGTCGAGCAGGTGCTTCCTCGTCTGATCGCGTTGTTGCTGTCTGGTTGTGGGTGGCACGGACCCAGCCTAAACCTCGGCCGTCATCACCCAGTCGGAACATTGACAGTCCGGACGGTCTGTGAAAATGTGCTGTGCCGTGCGAGGAGTGGATTTGGTGCGACGCGGTGCAGCGCGGCACCGCGACAGGATCGCTGTGGTGGCGGGCGACCGGGCCATGACGTACCGCGAGGTCGACGGCATGGCGAACCGGATCGCGAACGTCCTGCTCGGCATGGGTTACGGGCGTGGCTCACGCGTCGGCTTGCTGCTCAACAACGAGATCTGGTCGATGCCGATCGACTTCGCATGCCTGAAGGCCGGGGTGGCGCGGGTGCCGTTGAACTCCCGGCTGGCGCAGGCCGAGCAGGCGAAGATGCTGGCCGAGACCGGCGTCCGGCTGCTCATTCACGGTGCGGACCTGACCGAGCGGGCACTCGCACTCGCCGAGGAGCTCGACGGGCTGACCCTGCTCGGTCTCGGCGAACCGCAACGGGCGGGCGACCGCAACCTGTTCGCCGAGGCCGACCGGGCGCAACCCACCGATCCGCAGGTTCCGGTGGAACCCGACGACGTGATGCTCGTGCTCTACACCTCGGGCACCACCGGCACGCTCAAGGCCGCTCAGCACACGCAGGCCAGCTGGGCCGCGATCGCGCGCAACATCCTCACCAACCTCATCTCGCCGGGCCGTGGCGACGCGATGGTGCACGCCGCGTCGCTCATCCACGCGAGCGGAACGTTCGTGCTGCCGTTCTGGCTGGCCGGTGGCCGGTCGATCATCCTGCCCGGTTTCGACCCGGAGCAGTTCGTGGCGACCATCGAACGGGAACGGGCCACCGCCATCAACCTGGTGCCCACCATGCTCGGCATGCTGCTGGCCAGCGGTGTGGTCGAGCGTGCCGACACCAGCAGCCTGGACACCATCATCTACGGCGCCAGCCCGATGCCACGGCCGCTGCTCGAGCAGGGCATGGCGACGTTCGGCAACAAGTTCGTCCAGTACTACGGGCAGACCGAGGCGCCGCTGTGCCAGACGGTGCTGACCAAGGACGATCACGCCGAGGGCGGCGACCTGCTCGGCTCGTGCGGATACCCGTCGGTCGACGCGGAGATCATGATCACCGACGACGACGGCAACCCGGTCGAGCAGGGCGAGATCGGCGAGATCCGCGTCCGCGCCCCGTTCACCATGGCCGGCTACTTCAACGCCGACGAGCTCAACGCGCAGACCATCACCCCGGACGGCTGGATCCGTACCCGGGACATGGCGCGCGCCGACGACCGCGGCTACCTCTACTTGGTCGACCGGGCCAGCGACATGATCATCACCGGCGGATACAACGTCTATCCCCGGGAAGTCGAAGACGCTTTGCTGGCCCATCCCGCGGTGGCCGAATGCGCCGTGGTCGGCGCACCCGACCCGAAGTGGGTGGAAGCGGTCACCGCGTTCGTGGTGTTCCGTCCCGGCGCCTCGGCGTCCACCGAGGAACTGCGCGATTTCGTGCGTGGCCGGCTGGCCGGCTACAAGGTGCCGAAGCAGGTCCACGTGGTCGATGCCATTCCCAAGTCGCCGGTCGGAAAGGTCTTGCGCCGCAAACTGCGCGATCCATTGTGGGAAAGGTGACAGGTCGATGACGAATCGCGATTCCGCAAAGAAGCGGACTCGGTCACTGGTGCGCCGAATGGCGACCGGGGTGACGCTGGCCGCCGCATTGTGCATGTCGATGGCGTCGCCGGCCGTGGCCGAACCGGCGGCACAAAACGACACAGCGAACGTGGAGTGCCGCGACGTGCGCGTACCGGTGACGTTCATCGGCGGCTCGGGCCACATCGCGGGTACGTTGTGCGTGCCGCAGGGGGCCAAGACCGTCCAGCTGCTGGTGCACGGCTACAGCTACGCGCGCTACTACTGGGATTTCCCGTATCAGCCGGAGACCTACTCGTACGTGCGCCGCGCCAACGAGGCCGGGTACGCCACGCTGGCGATCGACCGGATCGGCGACGGCGAATCGACCCATCCACCAGGGGCGACGCTGACCTGGGACACCGCGGCCCGTACCGTGCAGCAGGTCGTCACGGCGCTGCGTGACGGCAGCCTTGGCCGGTCGTTCGACAAGGTCGTCCTGGTCGGCCACAGCTACGGTTCGGTGACCAGCTACCTGGTGGCGGGCCGCTACCACGACGTGGACGCGATGATCGTCACGGGCATCGCGCACCGGGTGAACCTCGCGGACCTCACCGCACGGCTGATCGCGCAGTCACCGCCTGCGGTGCTCGACCCGAAGTTCGCCAAGTCCGGCTACGACCCGCTCTACGTCACGACCAGGAAGGGCGCGCGCAGCCTGTTCTACAACACCGACAACGCCGACCCGAAAGTCGTCGAAATCGACGAGGAATTGAAGCAGACCGCCGGGGTGCTGGAAATTCCGACCGCCGCGGTGTACCTGCTGAACGACGTGTCGAAAACGACGAACATTCCGGTGCTGACCGTCAACGGGGACGCGGACACGTTCTTCTGCGGGCCGCTGGCTGCCGATTGTTCGTCGGACGAGGCCTTGGCTGCGTTCGAGCGCCCGTTCTACGGGCCGAACGCGAAGGTCGAGGCGATGGTGATCCCCAACGGGGGCCACGACATCAACCTGGAGCTGACGGCGCCGCAGGCGTACGACCGCATGATCGAGTTCGCCGACAAGTACGTCGGTGCCTGATCGGTCGCCGATCGCTGCGACATCGCCCATCCGACGGACCGGGCCCGGCGCATCGCCGGCCGTGCCATGGCGCATCGGCCGACGAGCCGGGTCCGGTCTTCCGTGTGCCAGGCTTGCTCGTGACGCACGGCCGGGCCGGAGGTCGCCGAGGGCACCCGACCGGTGAGAGAGGAACGCATGACACAGCAGTACGAGTCGATCCGCGTCGAGAAGCGCGACCGCGTGACAACCGTCGTGCTCAGCCGCCCGGAACGGCGCAACGCGGTGGACGGACCGATGGCCCGCGAACTGGCGAGTGCCTTCCGCGCGTTCGACGCCGACGAGGAGTCCGACGTCGCGGTGCTGTGGGGCGAAGGCGGTACGTTCTGCGCGGGCGCCGATCTGAAGGCGATCGGCACCGACCGGGGCAACGAGGTGTCGCACAGCGGCGACGGCCCGATGGGTCCGACCAGGATGATGCTGCGCAAGCCGGTCATCGCCGCGGTGGAAGGTTATGCCGTGGCGGGCGGCCTGGAGCTGGCGCTGTGGTGCGACTTGCGGGTGGCGGCATCCGACGCCACGTTCGGTGTCTTCTGCCGCCGGTGGGGTGTCCCACTGGTGGACGGGGGCACGGTGCGCCTGCCCCGGCTGATCGGCATGAGCCGGGCCATGGACATGATCCTCACCGGCCGTCCGGTGGACGCGCAGGAAGCGCTGTCGTTCGGCTTGGTCAACCAAGTGGTGGACCCGGGCGCTGCGCGGGAGGAAGCGGAAGCGCTCGCTCGCCGGCTGACCTCGTTCCCGCAGACCTGCATGCGCAACGACCGCTGGTCCGCCTATCAGCAGGCCGGAATGTCGGAGGAGCAGGCGCTGCGGTTCGAGACGAGCATCGGGCTGGAGTCGCTGCGCTCCGACGCCGTCGCGGGTGCGGCCAGGTTCTCCGCCGGGGAGGGCCGCCACGGGAGCTTCGGCTGAGCGTTCACGAGCCGGCTTCGCCGGCACCCGCGGCGGGCGATCACCTCCGCCACCGGTACCGGACCGCTCTCCGGAGGTCGGACGGCCGCTGGGCCCGGCGGGGTCAGGCGTTCAGGCGAGCAGGCCGGCTTCGTGCAGGGCCCGCACATGGCTGCTGATCTGCGGACCGAGCGCGCGCAGCGCGTCCATGTCGCCCGACACCAGCGGCCCGGTCACCATGGCGCTGGTTGCTGCCACGACCATCTGACATGCGAGGCGCCCCTGTGCGGTCTGTACGCCGAACACCTCGGCGATCGCGTCGACGAACCAGGTCTGCTGCGCCAGCCGCGCCTCGATGGCTTCCCGCCCCGCGGCGTGCACTTCGACCAAGAACAGCCGCGCGAACGTCGCGTGCGTGGCCAGCGCATCCAGGTAGGCCTCGAAGAGGGCCGAGAATCGCTCCACCGGATCATCGGCTGCCCGGCCGGCTTCCGCACGTGCCGAGATGTGGCTGATCAACAGCTCGCCCGCGCGCCGGAACGCCGCCATGAAGCAGTCCTGCTTCGAGCGGAACATCCGGTAGAACGTCTCCCGGGACACCCCGGCCCGCTTGACGATGTCCTCGACGACCGTGCGCGCGTAGCCCTTCTCGGACATGGCGGACGCGGCGGCCAGCAGCAGGCGATCCCGCTGTGACCGCTCCACTTCCTCGCGCGACAAGCCGTGCCTGCCGTGCGGGAGGCGCCCGGGGATGGACGTCGACATGTCGTCACCGTATGGCAGGAGCGGGCCGGGTGATCACCCGGGCTCACCCGGCGGCGACGACCGCGGCCCAGCCCGCCCTGGCGTCCGGGTAGCGCGGCGACCACGACGCGGTCTGCCGGAAACGCCGGTTGCTGACGCGCTGCGAGCGGGTGAGGGCCGCCGTGTTGCGCCCACCGAGCGACGTCAGCCGTCCCGGGCCGCGCAGCCACGGGCGACGGCCCACCGCGGCGGCGATGGCGTCGGTGAACTCCCGAGCCGTCAGCGGCTCGTCGTCGCACACGTTGTAGGTGCCCGACGGAACGTCCAGCGCCGCCACGACCGCGGACGCGGCATCCTCCAGGTGAATCGCCGGCTGGTAGGCCCCCGGCCTGCCCAGCTGCACGCCGAACCGCTTGCGGGCGAAGCTGAGCATTTCGTCGCTGTGGCTGGAGCCCGGCCCGTAGAACAGCCCGAAGCGCAGGACGACACCGGCCCCGTGCTGCTCACCGAACTCGCGCGTGTTGCGCTCGGCCACCAGGTTCGCTTCCAGGATGGGGAAGACGTCCGGCTCGACGGTCTCGTCGATCCATTCGTCACCGCGATCCGGGTACAGGAACACCACGGATTCCTGAATCAGCCTTCCGACACCGGCGGACCGCGCGGCCTCGGCCACGGCCGTCGACCCTTCGGTGCGGATGCGGTCGTTGGCCCGCCAGGCGCGCCGGAACGCATAGCGCGCCGTCGAGGGGATCGCGGTGGCGAGGTTGATCACCGCGTCGTGGCCCGCGAACGCCGCCGCCAGGGCTTCGGCGTCGAACAACGACACCTGCACCGGCGTGGCGCCCTGCCGCTGCAGGCCGTCGGCCTTCTCCGGGCTGCGGGCAAGGGCGCTGACCTCGTGTCCGGCCTCGACGAGTTTCGGCACCAGGTGCCTGCCGATCGCCCCGGTGCCGCCGGTGAGGAAGACCTTCATGCGATGACCACCTCGTCGTGTTCGCTTGACGTGACTCGGCCCCGACTCTCGGCGCCGGACCCGTGCCAGGGCAAGTGACCCGGGTCGCTTTCGATCAACGGTCGCTCTGCATCGACGAGCGGATCTCGTGATCACACTTCCCGGTCAACTCGCCGCTCCGCACGTTTTCAACGTCCGGCCCCCGAGGGCAGTATCCGGCGCTGTGAGTGGCCAGGCACGGCGTTCTGCGGAGAGCAGCGGCGGGTTGACCCGCGTGCTCGTCCGTGCATGTGCCGTGCTCGGTGGCACGATCGCCGGAACCGCGGTCGCCTGGGCGCTCGCCTCCGGAACCGCATCGGCCGAGGACGACCGGGTCGTCGAGCCGTCGATGCCCGTGACCGACGCGGTGCACGTGGTCGAACACGGCGGTGACCGGCTCACCGAAGCGGCGGACCGGGTAGCCCCGCGGCTGTCCGGCGCCGACCAGGTCGTCACCGAGGTGGCCGCCCCGCATCAGGTGGGGGTTCCGGCCGTCCAACCGGCCGAGGCGATGGCGATCGAGTCACTGGTACCCGACCGGTTTCCGCTGCCGGATACCGTCCAGTGGTCCGCCGATCACAGCCGCGACGTGAGCGAGCTGGGGGCGGACCGGGCAGGCACTCACCGTGCCGACAGCGACCGTGCCGAGGTCGCTGACCCGACGCGGCAGGCGGACGACACGGCAACGTCCGGCACGAAGCTGCAATCCGCACCCGGCACCGATGTCCCGGAAGACCGGACGGGTGAGCAGGCAGTGCACCACCCGGAGTCCGTTCCGGCTGTGCCGTCTTCGCCGGTCACGTCGTGCCCGGCGGCCGCCACGTGCGGCGGCTCGGCCGGACACCTGTCGATGCCCGCTTTCGTCGGCACGATTCCCGCGGCCACGACGTACCACGGTGACCACGTCCTGGTGGTGACGAACACGCCACACGGCCGCACTGTCAGCACGGGCGATCAGCCCGGCACTTCCCCCGACTAGCACCAGCCAAGGCCCGCGGTCCCTCGCTCGGGCATGTCGGCGCATGCCGGCGCCCGGGCGGGTACGCGGGCCTTGCTTGTGCCCTTTTCCAGCAATTCGACCGGAACAAGCGAAGGAGAACCATGCAGCAGAGGACCCGTCGCGGCATCCAGGCCGCGGTCGTCACCGGTGGCCTGTGGATGATGGGGGCCGGTTTCGCCGCGGCCGATCACGGCATCGTGCCGACCGACGGCGTGCTACCGCCCGTCGACACCACGGTGCCCGCGGCCGTCGATCCCACCACACTTGATCTTGAGCAACCCGCGTTGATCGACAGCGAGGACACGAACGTGGCAGCAACACTTCCGCGCGAGCTCTCCGACGGCGGGCGGCCCGAGGGGCTCGGGGAAGCGGTCCGGGGAACCGAACCGCTGGGCGTTCCGGCGCAGGGTCGCGCGCATCCCGAGCTGGAGCAGGTGCCTGCGCGGCTCGGTGCGGCGGTGCAGCAGGCCGTTCCCGGCAGCGGCGAGCGGGCGGCGAAGCGTCCGGCGGACCACGTCATCCCGTTCGTCGGGCCGCTCGACGACCTGCTGGCGGCCGACGAGGTGGCGGAGCCGGAGGACTTCGACCCGTTCGCGCTGAACCCATCCGACTACTTGCTGCCCGCAACCGGGGTGCCGGCGTTGCCCGTCGACGGCGTCGTCGCGCCGCCGTCGGTGCGGTCGGACATCCCGGCGGCCGACCTCGTGGAAGACACCGTCCTGCTGCCCGCCGTGGGGCAGCTCGACCTGGCCGGGCCTGCCGTTCTGCCCGCGGCCGACCTGCCGGAGGCCGACGTTCCGGAGTTGCCCGGCGCCGACCTGCCCGACCTGCCGGAAACCGACGTTCCAGAGCTGCTCGGCGCCGACCTGCCGGAGCTTCCCGAGGCCGAACTTCCCGAGTTTCCCGAAGCCGAACTGCCCGACCTGCCCGGCGCCGAGCTGCCGACCATGGAGTACCCGGGCCTGACCGACGCGCTGGCCGCGCTGGAGCAGGGCATGCCCGCCCGGGCGGAGCGTGACCTGCCGACGACGCAGTTCCACGTTCCGGAACTGACCGAGGCCACGTCCAACAAGCACGTCCAGATCCCGCTGGACCGTGAACTGCAGACGGACAAGCTCGGCCGCACCCGGTCGGATGCGGAAGCGTTCCGCGGCACGTCGACGGACCCGGTGGAGCCGTCCCAGGTCGGTTCGATGAGCGGTTACCTGCCGCTGGACGAGCTGTACGGTGCCGAGGAAGCGATCGACGAACTGCCGACGACCGGCGTCGGCGCGCACCGGCCCGACACGGCCGGACTCGTTAGCGTCGCTACCGGTCAGCGGATCATTTGACGGTAGCGCACGCAGTCAACGGCGACATGGAAACCCCGAGCATCGGCGCTGCTCGGGCGTGCATTACCGTGTGGCGCATCTTGATCACCCCCAGTACTTAGGTGAAAGGCAGTACCCGTGACGACTTTGAAGTCTGCCCTGCTGGACTCGTCCACTCGTCCTTCCGTGGTGTCCGACCTGAACCAGCTGGTCGACACCGAAGTTGACAAGAAGGGCATTGCCATCAAGAGCAGCTACGGGCTGGTCAAGAAGATCAAGCCGGGCATCATCGAGGCAGCGATCGACTCGCTGCTGGACGACTTCGTCGAGCGGCTGGAGCCGTTCTACGCCGAGTACGCCCAGTCGGGTGGCGGGTCGTTCGGCGAGTACTTGGCCGGCCGCGCCGACGAGGTGTCCGACGCGATGCTGTCGGTGACCGACGCGCGCGCGGAGAAGTCGCAGCGCGAGACGATCAAGAAGGTGTACAACAAGCTGCGCCCGCAGGGGAAGAAGAACGTGGAGGAGGCCCTTCCCGCGCTGGGTACGGTGATCGAGAAGTACACCAGCTGACCCGAGCCTCAGCACGGAAACGGCCCGCCGAGCACGCGCTCGACGGGCCGTTTTCCTGTACCTGGCCTCGCTCCGGGTGATCGCCCTGCGCCGGTTCGTCCGGCGGCTCCACTCCTCCGGCGACCAGCCCTGCCCAGCGCCGGTCAGGCGGTGCCGGACGTGTCGTCCTTCGCGGAGTGCTTGCCCGAGCTGGACTTGGACTTCGCCGACTGCGTGCCGCCCGACGAGTCGGCGTTCTTGCCGGAGCCGCCGGCATCCGCTTGCGACTCCGCGGTCGGCGGGGCGTCCTCGGCGGCGGATGCGGCCTTGCCGGTGTCCGCCGTCCCGCTGGACGCCGTGCCGCTCGTGCCGGACTTGCCGGAGGCACCGGAACTCGGCTCACCCGACGGGTTCGCCGTGGTCGGCTTCGGCGCGGGCGGAGGTGGCGGTGTGGCCGCCGACTGCTGCTCCTGCTTGGACCGCATCGCGTACGCCACGGCGCCGACGATCAGCCCGAGGCCGATCAGCTTCGGCAAGCGCCGCTTCTTCTTTTTCTGCACCGGCGCCGCCGCGCGCTCCGCGGCCTTGGTCTGCTTGCCCGCGGCCTTCGCCGCGCTCTTGGCCTTCTTCGACGCCTGCGCGGCCGACCGGAACTCCTCGGCGGCCTGACGGATGGTGTCCCGTGCCTCCTTCTTGGCCGCCTTGCGGGCCTTCCGGTCGGCCTCCAGCTTGCTCAGCTGCTCCCTGGTCTGCATGACCGTGTTGCGGAACTCCTCCCGACGACGAGCCACCTCCTGCTTGGCCGCTTTGCGGCTCGCCTTGGCGCCGCGGGCGATGTCCTTGCGCGCCCGTTTGGCCGTCTTCTCCGCCTTCTTGCGGGCGCGGCGGGACTGTTTGGCCACCTCCTCGGCGCCGCTGCTGAGCGTGTCGGCCAGTTTCTCTGCGGCCGTCGTCATGGCCTTCACCTCGTATTCGGATAGTTCGACGGTGCAAGGGATCTTGTCAACAGGTCTGTCACCCATCCTGCCCCTTGCCGCTGTTCTTCGCTCGTGATGGCACGATGTATCGGGTGACTGACAGTAGAAGTACCCCAACCCGTGCGACCTTGCACACCAACTTCGGGGACATCCGGCTGACCCTGTGGCCGGAGCTGGCCCCGCAGACGGTGGCGAACTTCGTCGGCCTGGCGCAGGGCACCAAGGAGTACACCCGGCCGAACGCCAAGGGATCGGTGTCCGGGCCGTTCTACGACGGCTGTATCTTCCACCGGGTCATCGACGGTTTCATGATCCAGGGCGGGGACCCGACCGGCACCGGTCGGGGTGGCCCCGGGTATCAGTTCCCGGACGAGATCCACGAGAAGAACAGCTACGACCGGCCGTACCTGATCGGTATGGCCAACGCGGGCCCGAACTCCAACGGCTCGCAGTTCTTCATCACGCTCGGCCCCCAGCCGCACCTGAACGACCTCCACACGATCTTCGGTGAGGTGTCCGACGCGGAGTCGCGCGAAGTGGTGGACAAGATCGGCGCGGTGCCCACCCGGCCGCCCGCCGACCGGCCCATCGAAGACGTGGTGATCGAGCGAGTGACGGTGGGTTGACGGCCCGCCATGTGGGGTGAGTGGTGACCGAACCGCAACCCGGAAGTCCCCAGGCCGCGCCTGCGACCTGCTGGTGGCACCCGGACCGGCCCACCGGGCTGCGCTGCGTGCGGTGTGAGCGATCCGCCTGCCCGGACTGCCTGCGCGAGGCGGCCGTCGGTTATCAGTGCATCGACTGCGTGGCGGCGGCCCGCCGGGAGGAGAAGGCCCGCGCGGCGCTGACCCGCAGCCGGGGATTCGGCCCGCGTACGGTGGCCGGCGCGCGGGTGACCGACCGCGTGGTGATCACGCCGCTGCTGATCGCCCTCAACGGGCTGGTCTACGTCGCCACCGCGGCCGAGGCCAGCGACGTGATGAACAACCAGTCGTCCGGCCTGTTCCTCGAGGGTGCGCTGTGGCCGCCGCTGATCGCCGCCGGGGAGTGGTGGCGGATGATCACCTCGGCGTTCCTGCACATCGGCCCGTTCCACCTGCTGATGAACATGGTGGCGCTGTGGTTTCTGGGCAGGGACCTCGAGCAGCTGCTCGGCAAGGCCAGGTTCGTCGCGCTGTACGTGGTGTCGCTGCTGGGCGGGAGCGTCGCGGTGTACCTGTTCGAGGACATCCGGCAGTGGACCGCGGGCGCTTCCGGGGCCATCTACGGGCTGCTCGGCGCGATCCTGGTCGCGGCGATCCGGTTGCGGCTGGATCTGACCTTCATCGTGGTGATCATCGGGATCAACCTGGTGATCAGCTTCCGGGTGCAGGGCATCTCCTGGCTCGGCCACCTGGGCGGGTTCGCGGTCGGCGCGCTGGTGACCATTGCGTTGGTCTACGCCCCGGCGAGGGTCCGCACTCCGGTTCAGGTCGGCACCGTCGTGGCGGTGACGGTGGCGCTGGTCGCTTTGTTCCTGGTGCGGGACGCGCAGCTGGCCGCGCAGCTCGCGCCGTTGCTCTGAGGCCCGGTCGTCACGACGAGCGCAGCCGGTTGAGGTCTGCCAGGACGTCGTCCGGTTCGGCACCGAGCTCGAACTGCCCGAGCACCACCAACTCGGGGTCGGCCATCACGTCGTCGGCGTCGGCCAGCTCGAGCTCGAGCGTGCGGGTGTCCCGGCCCAGGCGCCTTGTCGTGGTCACCCTGGCCTCGACGTGCCGCCATTCGGCCGACCGCACGCCTTTCATGGTGCGCACTTCCACCCCGACCTCGTTGGCGAACAGACGAGGGTTGAGCAGCGAGCCGTACGCGGTGACGGCGACGAACACCAGGGCGCCCAGCCACAGCAGCAGCGCGCCCAGCCGGTCGCCGTCGCGTCCGTAGAGCGTCGCGCCGATCGCGCACCCGATCCCCACCAGGCCGAGTGTCACGATCACCGAGCGGCGAGGGCCCCAGGTCATCCCCAGGTTGTCCACAGGGCGGCCGCTGTCCGAGAGGTTATCCACAGGAGTTGTCCCCAATGGGGATCGGTTACAGGGGTGTAATTCCGCGTGTTCGCGGGGTCACCGCCACCGCATGGTCATCAGCAGGCCGGCGATGAGCAGCGCGAAGCCGATGGCGAAGTTCCAGTTGCCCAGCTCGGCCATGAAGCCGATCTTGTCGCCTGCCAGGTAGTTGACCACCAGCCAGGCCAGTCCGAGCAGCATGAGCCCGAACATGACGGCCTTGTACAGCGGATGCGACGGCCCCTGCGCCTTGACCTTGACCGGTGTGGTCCGGTTGGACGGCGGCGTGTACGCGGTCTTCTTGCGGACCTTGGATTTCGGCATGGTTCGGACCCTCTCACCACTGCGCTGTCGCGGTTGCAGTTCGGCATCTGTGCAGGCCGGAGCCGTCACGAGCCGTCTGCTCCCACGTTAACGTAACGACCGCCGCTGATGTACCGGGATCCCGGGGGTGCCAGGTGGGCCGACCGTCGCTCGGGGTGTGGTATCGCGTCCTGCGTACCGTCGGCGAGCTGCTGATCACCGCGGGCGTAGTGGTGCTGCTGTTCGTGGTCTACGCCCTCTACGTCACCGGCTTCCAGACGGCCGAGCGGCAGCGCAGCGCCGAAGCGGAGCTGGACCGGGCATTCGCGGCCGCCGCGGCACAGCGGCAGCGCCCCGCGTTGATCCGCGGCAAGCCGTTCGCCCGGCTCTACGTTCCCGCTTTCGGCACGGACTACCGGTTCGCTGTGGTGGAGGGCGTGGGCAGGGACGAGCTGGCCGTCGGGCCCGGGCACTACCCGCATTCGGCCCTGCCTGGCGAGCCGGGCAACGTGGCGATCGCCGGGCACCGGGTAGGCCGGGGCGCGCCGTTCCGGTGGGTGGACGAGCTGCGTTCGTGCGATGCGATCGTGCTGGAGACCAGCCGGGACTTCCTGGTCTACCGGGTACTGCCGATGGCGGGCGAGCACGCGAGCTGGGAGCAGCGCAGGCGGACGGATCCGCACTGCGCTCAGGTACCGTCGCTGGCCGACGACCGCGAGTACCGGCAAGTCCTCGGCCGGAAGGTGGTGGCGCCGGACCGCTCGGACGCCGTGGCGGCGGTTCCGTATCGGGCGGACTCCACGCTGCCGATCGCGCAGCGGAAGGCGTTGCTGACGCTGACCACGAGCCATCCGGAGTACGACAACAGTCAGCGGTTGGTCATCCACGCCGTGCTGACCAATCAGTTCTCGAAGGATGTGGCCGACCGGGACGACCAGCACGGCCCGGCCGGCTATCCGAGGGTGCTGCGGCAGATCGGAGGACGCTGAATGGGCGCCTGGACCAGGCGGCAGCCGACCGCCGCGACCGGGCGGCGGTGGACGCCGCCATCCGGTCCGCCGTCACCCGCTCGAGCCGATCGGAGGGGCTGAATGTACGCGTGGATCTGGCGGCACCTGCCCGGACCGTTCGCCGTGCGGCTGATCCTGGCGGTCGTGCTCGCCGCTGCCGCCGTGGCCGTGCTGATGCTGATCGTCTTCCCTTGGCTGGAGCCGATGCTGCCGTTCAACGACGTCCTGGTGGGCAGCGTCGCAACCGCGACGGCGGTCAGCGGCGCGGCCGGCTGGGCGGATGCGCAGGCGGCTTCTCCAGCACCGTGAAGCTGATCCCGGCCTTGCGCAGCCGCTCGATGAGTGCATCGCCCATGGCGACGGCGGTGGTGACCTGGCCGGCCGTCGGCGGGAGGTCGTCGAAGGCCAGGCACAGCGCGGACTCGCTGAGCATCTTGGCGGTCTCCTCGTAGCCGGGATCGCGGTCGCCCGACACCTCGGTGATCACGCTGCGGCCGTTCGCCACCCCGTGGAACCGTGCGGTGAACCAGCCCCTGGCGCGAGTGTCCGGATCGGGGCCGTCGCCGGGCTCGCGCAGCTTGCCCAGCAGCTTCCTGGCCTGCGGAATCTGCGCCACCGCGGCCACCAGCGCCGTGCCTGCGGCGGTGCCGACCGCGACCGGCAGACGACGGAAGGCCGCGTAGTGGCTGTAGGTGAAGCGCGGCCCGTACTGTTCGAGCACCGCGGCCGACCTGGCGACGATCTGCGGATCGATGGTGGGCATCGGCAACACCCACGCCTGCGCCACGCTGTTGCGGTGCGGCTTGCCCGCCACCACACGCACGGTCCGGTCACGCGGCTTCTCCTCGGCACGGCGGCGAGCCCTGGCCACCGCCTGGGCCTGCCGGAGCCTGCCCATCGCGCCCAGCGCGGACGCCACCGTCCCGCCGGACGGCGCGCCTCCCGCACGGATGAAGCCGTCGACGTGGATCGGCTGGTCGTCGGGCAGCTGCCGGACGGTGAAGTACACCCCGAGGTCGTACGGGATCGAGTCGAACCCGCACGCGTGCACCAGGCGTGCGCCGGACTTCTTGGCCTGCTCGTGGTAGCGCAGGTACATCGTGTCGACGAACTCCGGCTCACCGGTCAGGTCGACGTAGTCGGTGCCTGCGGCGGCGCACGCCGCCACCAGCGGCTCGCCGTAGGTCAGGTAGGGGCCGACGGTGGTGATCACGACCCGAGCGGATTCGGCGATCCCGGTCAGGGTGTGCGGTGCGGTGACGTCGGCGGTGAGCAGTTCGAGCCGTGCGCAGGCCGGGTTGATCGAGGCCAGGCGGTCACGGACCGCCTCGAGCTTGGCGCGGTTCCGTCCGGCCAGCGCCCAGCGCGCCTGCCCAGGGGCGTTGCGAGCCAGGTACTCCGCGGTCAGCTGCCCGGTGAACCCGGTCGCTCCGAACAGCACGATGTCGAACCGTCGATCGGCCATGCGCCCCACTGTAGACGCATTCGCCTACCGTCGGTATGCGGCGCGAGCCGGGTGCCGCCTGCCGGATTCCCGGCCGCGCACAAGGATCGCTGGGCGGCGCCGGATAGCCTTGATGCATGCGCGTCCTGGTCGTCGACAACTACGACAGCTTCGTCTACAACCTGGTGCAGTACCTGGCGCAACTCGGTGCCGACTGCACGGTGCAGCGCAACGACGCGGTCGATCTGGCCGCGCTCGATCGATACGACGGCGTCCTGATCTCCCCGGGGCCTGGCACGCCGGAGCGCGCGGGCAGCAGCATCGAGGTCATCCGTCGCTGCGCTCAGGCGGCGCAACCGGTGCTCGGCGTGTGCCTCGGCCACCAGGCGATGGCCGTTGCCTGGGGCGGCACCGTCGACCGCGCCCCGGAACTGCTGCACGGCAAGACGTCCGAGGTGCACCACGAAGGCAAGGGCGTGTTCGCCGGCCTACCCAGCCCGTTCACCGCGACCAGGTACCACTCGCTGGCGGTGCTGCCGGACACGGTGCCGGAGGAATTCGAGGTGACCGCGCGCACCGAGTCCGGGGTGATCATGGCGATGCGGCACCGTGAGCTGCCGGTGGAGGGCGTGCAGTTCCACCCGGAGTCGGTGCTGACCGAGTACGGGCACCGCATGCTGGCGAACTGGCTGGCCATCGCCGGTCACCCGGTGCCGGACGAGAAGGTGAACGAGCTGGTCAACGCCACCCGGGCCCTGCAGGAAGCCGCGTTGCACTGAGTTCGGGCCGCGAATCACCAGGCGGCCGATCCCGCCGCCCGTCGTCGGCCCAGCCCGTCAGGATCAGTCCCACCCGGACAGGGCGGCCGTGTCCGAGCGATGTTTGTCGACAAATCGACTTCTCATGCCGAAGTCGTGCTTGCCTCGGTGCCGCCGAGCCCGTGGCAACGAACGAGCGGCAGCGACCACGGCCTACGGCGCGATCGCTGCCGCCCGTCGACGCCGCTCGCTGCTCGGCGCCCTGGCTACTGCCCTGGCGGGCAGGCTGGCTGCAACGGTCCGCCACAGTCGGAGTCGTCACCACCGCCACCGTCGTCGTCTCCGCCGCCGTTGCCCGGATCCTGATACCGGTAGACGTGCAGCACGACCTTGTCCGACGCCTTGAGTTTCGAACGTTCGCCGGGCTCGGTGGAGGCGACTCGGCCGTCCTTGTTCGGGTCGTCGGTGGCTTCCTCGACCACCTCGACACTGCCCTTGTGCCCGGCTTCGGCGAGTTTCGCCTTGGCCTCGTTCACCGTCAGGTCGACCAGGTACGGCATCTCGATCTCGGCGTTCGCGCCGTTGGACACCTCGAGCGTGACCACCGAGCCCTTGACCACCTCGCCGCTGCTCGGCGACTGGCCGACCACGGTGCCTTCCGGCTCGTCCGAGTCGACGTCCCGGCGCTCGACCTTCAGGCCGAGGGCCTCCAACCCGGCCTTGGCCTCCTCGAACATCTTGCCGGTGTAGTCGGTGACGGTGACCATCTCCGGCTGGGCGTAGATCTTCAGCGTCACCTCGGAGCCCTCGAGGACCTTCGTGCCCGCGGGCGGGTCCTGCTCGGCGATCCGGCCCGCCTTGTCCGGATCGTCGTTGGGCACTTCCTCCATCTCCGGGTTGACCAGCAGATTCTTCTCCTGCAGCCGCTTGATCGCCTCGTCCTTGGTGCGATCGGTCACCGTCGGCATGGTGACTTCGTCCGGAAGCACGCCGTAGCGCACCGAGATCGGGTCGTTCTTGGCGATCTGCACCCCGTGCCGGGGATCGGTGGACAGGACCTTGAGCTTGTCCTGCTCCTTGTCGCAGGCCGGCTTGGCGCCCCACTCGGTGGCGATGCACTTCACCGGCTGCCACTTGATGTTGGTGAACCCGGCCTCGCGCAGCGTCATCTCGGCCGACGGCTTCTGCTGACCGATGATGTTCGGCACCGCGATGCGTTCCTCGCCGGAATCGAACAAGCCACCCAGCCACAGCGCGAGGAACACGCCGATGACGCCGAGCGCGGCCAGCGCCACCACCAGCTTGCGGCGACCGCGCTTGCGGTCTTCCTCGTCTTCCTCGTCGTACTCGTCCGTCGGCCGGGCGGCGCTGAGCACCTGGGTGCGCTCTTCGTCCGACATCACCATCGGCGCGGCCGGGCGCTGGTTGGACAGCACCCGGATCAGGTCCGAGCGCATTTCGGCGGCCGACTGGTAACGGTTGGCCGGGCCCTTGGTCAGTGCCTTGAGCACCACCGCGTCCAGCTCGGGGCTGACCGCCGGGTTCAGCGTCGACGGCGGGACCGGATCCTCCCGCACGTGCTGATAGGCCACCGAGACCGGGGAGTCACCCGTGAACGGTGGCTGGCCGGTGACCAGCTCGAACAGCACGCAGCCCGCCGCGTAGACGTCCGACCGAGCGTCCACGGACTCGCCGCGCGCTTGCTCCGGCGACAGGTACTGGGCGGTTCCGATCACCGCCGCGGTCTGGGTCATCGCCGCCTGGCCGTCGTGAATGGCCCTGGCGATGCCGAAGTCCATCACCTTGACCGCCCCGGTCCGGGAGATCATCACGTTGGCCGGCTTGACGTCGCGGTGGATGATGCCGTGCCGGTGCGAGAAGTCCAGCGCCGCGCAGACGTCGGCCATGATCTCCATGGCCCGCCGCTGGTCCATCGGGCCCTCGGTCTTGATGATGTCGCGCAGGGTCCGGCCCTCGACGTACTCCATCACGATGTAGGGCAGCGGCCCGTACTCGGTCTGCGTCTCGCCGGTGTCGTACACCGCGACGATCGCCGGGTGGTTCAGCGCTGCCGAGTTCTGCGCCTCGCGCCGGAAACGCTCCTGGAAGACGGCGTCACGGGCCAAGTCGGCGCGCAGGATCTTGATCGCCACCTCGCGGCCCAGCCGCACGTCGTGCCCGCGGTGCACCTCGGACATGCCGCCGTAGCCGAGCGTCTCGCCCAGCTCGTAGCGGTTGGAGAGCAGGTTAGGGGCACTCATTGCAGTGTCGTCCTCTTCATCAGGCGCCTACCACCCCTCAACGGGTTGACGCACGTGGTCACCGCCCAGGTTGGCTCCGAAGCCGGCATCCGGCGCGTCGTACGGCGCCGCCGGGTTCTCCTGCTCGGCAGGGGGCTGGCTCGGTTGCTCCTGGGGCTGCTCATTCTCGTCCTGATCGGGCTTGCCGGCGTCCGGCGCGGGCGACGTGGCCGGGGCCTGCCGGGCCGGGGGCTGCTGCGGGTTCGGCTCGGGCGCCATCCCCGGCCCCTGGTCGTGCGGCACCTGCTGGCTGGACGGCGTGGCGCCGTCGCCAGGGCGGGGATCGCCGTCGGAGTCCTCCGACAGCAGCTGCGGGAGCAGCACCGCCGCCACGACGACCAGTGTGACGCCGACGACGGCCAAGACCACCCAAGGCCACACCGCGCGTTTGACACCTTGCGGCTGATACGCCGGGGCGCCGGGGGTCGGTGTGGGCGGTCCGGGGGCGGACACCGGCATCATTGCAGGATGGGACGGTGGTCCCAGCGGGCCACCCGCGACCGGCAGGCCGCTCGGCGGGGTGCGGGTGACGCCGACCGGAGCAGGGGGCATGTGCCCGGCCCGCACCATCGCCACCGCGTTCGCGAACTCGCCTCCGTTGGCATACCGCTGTGCGGGGTCCTTCACCAACGTCGATTCGATCAGCGCGCGGACCGAGGGCGGCACGTCGGGCGGCAACGCCGGAGGGGTGTCCCGGATGTGCATCATGGCCACGGTCACCGCGCTGTCCGACACGAACGGACGGCGCCCGGCCAGGCACTCGTACCCGCACACGGCCAGCGAGTAGACGTCGCTGGCCGGCGTCGCCTCGTGGCCCATGGCCTGCTCGGGCGCGATGTAGTGCGCCGTGCCCATCACCATGCCGTTACGGGTCACCGGCGCCGCGTCGGCCGCCTTCGCGATGCCGAAGTCGGTGATCTTGACCGTCTCGGAACCGTCCGCCTCGCGGACCACCAGGATGTTGCCCGGCTTGACGTCCCGGTGCACCAAGCCGCGTTCGTGCGCGGCGTTCAACGCGCGCGCCGCCTGCTCCAGGATGGGCAGCAGCCGCTCCGGCGCGATCCGGCCCTCCCTGGCCAGGATGCCTGCCAGCGGCTCGCCGCTGACCATCTCCATCACCAGGTACGCCAGGTCGTTGCCCGGCTCGGTGCCGGGCACGCCGGATGACGCCTCGCCGTAGTCGTGCACCGCGGCGATCCCCGGATGGTTCAGCGACGCCGTGGTGCGGGCCTCGGTACGGAACCGGTGCAGGAACTCCGCGTCCCCGGACAGCTCGGCCTTGAGGATCTTGACCGCCACGGTGCGATCCAGCCGGGTGTCCGAGGCCTGCCACACCTCGCCCATGCCGCCCACCGCGATGCGGGTGTCCAGGCGGTAGCGGTCGGCGAGCAGCTGGCCGGCGGAGAGCGTCACTGGTCACCCTCCAATACCGCGGCCATGGTGATGCGGCCGATCTCCGAGGCCAGCGCGCCACCGGTGGCGGCCAGGTCACCGTGCTTGCCGCCGCTTTCCACGATCACCGCGACGGCCACTTTCGGGTCGTCGTACGGGGCGAACGCGGTGTACCAGGCGTGCGGCGGCGTCTCCTTCGGCCGCGCGCCGTGCTCGGCGGTCCCGGTCTTGGACGCGATCTTCAGGTGGGAGTAGGCGCCAGCGCCCCGCGTGTTCTGCTCGGACTTGATCATCATGTCGCGCAGTACCTCGGCATTCTCCGCGCTCAGCGCGGGCTCGCCGGTCAGCTCCTCCGGTTCGAACTCGTCCAGGCTGGACAGGGCCGGCGCCAGCAGTTCCCGCACCAACTGCGGCCGCATCGCCATGCCACGGTTGGCGATGGTCGCCGACAGCAACGCGTCCTGCAAGGGCGTCAGGCGAACGTCACGCTGCCCGATGGCCGCCTGGTACAGCTCGGCATCCGAGGCCAGCTCCCCGAGGTGCGACGGCACCACGCTCATCGGGATCTCCAGGTCGTCGATGCCGATGCCGAAGTTCTCCGCGGTCTCCCGCAGCTTGTCCGCGCCCAGTTCGGCGGCCAGTTTGGAGAAGGCGGTGTTGCACGAGTGGGCAAGCGCCGCTTCCAGCGTCGAGCCCGGGCACGGCGTGCCCGCGAAGTTCGACAGCGACGTCCTGGTGCCGGGCAGCACCACGCTGGCCGCCGACTCCACCTTGGTGTCCTTGGTCGCGCCGTTCTCCAGGGCCGCGGCGGCGACCACCAGCTTGAACGTCGACCCGGGCGGGTAGAACTCCTGGATCGCCCGGTTGCGCATCGGGTTGCCGTGCTCCCGGCAGCCGGAGTCGCTGTCCGGATCGCAGTTCCACCTGATCCACGCGCGTTCCTGCTTGCGGCCGTCGTGCGAGGCGAGCTGGTTCGGGTCGTAGCTCGGCACCGAGACCATGGCCAGGATCTCGCCGGTGTCCGGCCGCAGCGCCACCACCGCGCCGCGGTGGCCGCGCTCCACCATGGCCCGGTAGGCGGCCTCCTGCGCCCGCGGGTCGATGGTCAGTCGGACGTGGCCGCCCCGTGGGTCACGGCCGGTGAACATGTCCGACAGCCGCCGCACCAGCAGCCGGGGGTCGTTGCCCGCCAGGATCTCGTTCTCCGCGTGCTCCATGCCGCCGGAGCCGTAGCGCAGCGAGTAGTACCCGGTCACCGGCGCGAACATCGGGCCGTTCGGGTAGCGGCGCTGGTACTCGTACCGGCCGCCGGTGGCCCTGCTGTGCGCCAGGATCTTGCCGTCCCGCGCGATGATCTGCCCACGCTGCCGCGAGTACTCCTCCAGCAGCACGCGCTGGTTGCGCGGGTCGTCGCGGTAGTCGTCGGCATCGACCACCTGGATGTAGGTCGCGTTGGCCAGCAGCAGCGCGACCATCGCCAGCATGGCCAACCCGACGCGACGCAGCGGCGTGTTCATGACTTACCACCCGGCCCGTCCGGTGCCTGCACCATGACGGTGTGCTGCTCGGCGATCGCCGGCTGCTGCGGGCGCGGCTTCTGCGGCTTGCGTGGCCTGCGCGCCGCGTCGGAGATGCGGAGCAGCAACGCCACCAGTATGTAGTTCGCCAGCAGGGACGACCCGCCGTAGGACAAGAACGGCGTGGTGATACCGGTCATCGGGATGAGCTTGGTGACGCCGCCGACGATGATGAACACCTGCAGCGCGATGGCGAACGCCAGCCCGCCGCCGAGCAGCTTGCCGAACGTGTCGCGCACCGCGAGCGCGCCGCGCAGCCCGCGCATGGCCAGCAGCAGGTAGATCATCAGCACCGCGGCCAGCCCGACGAAGCCGAGCTCCTCGCCGATCGCGGCGGTGATGAAGTCGGTGTTGGCCGCGGGCACCGTCTCCGGCCTGCCGGAACCCAGCCCGGTGCCGAACACCCCACCGGTGCCCAGCCCGAACAGGCCCTGGGCGATCTGGTAGCCGCCGCCCGGCTGGTCGTAGGTGGCCAGCGGGTCGATCCAGTTCGCCACCCGCTGCTGCACGTGGGTGAAGAGCGAATACGCGATCACGCACCCGACGCTGAACAGGGTCAGGCCGAGCAGTACCCAGATGAACCGCTCGGTGGCCACGTACAGCAGCACCAGCACCACGCCGAAGAACAGCAGCGCGGGCCCGAGGTCCTTCTGCAGCACGAAGATGCCCAGGCACACCCCGGCGGCGATGACGATCGGCCCCATGTCCCGCGCCCTGGGCAGCTCCATGCCGAGCACCCGCTTCCCGGCGGACATGAACAGGTCCCGCTTGGAGACCAGGAACGCCGCGAAGAAGATCATCAGCAGGATCTTGGCGAACTCGCCGGGCTGGATGCTGAAGAAGCCGAGCTTGATCCACACCTTGGCGCCGTTGATCTCGGACAGCGACCGCGGCAGCAGCGCGGGAAGCGCCAGCGCGACGAGGCCGACCAGGCCGCACGTGTAGCCGTACCTGGTCAGGGTGCGGTGGTCCTTGATCAGGATGAGCACGGCGAGGAACAGGGCGAGCGCGATCGCCGTCCAGATCACCTGCTTCGGGGCGTCGCCGGTGTGTGTGGTGCCGATCTGTTCGGCTTTCGCCGCCAGCGCCAGGTCGATGCGGTAGATCATCACCAGGCCGAGCCCGTTGAGCACCGCCACGGACGGCAGGATCAGCGGATCGGCGTACGGCGCCCAGCGTCGCACCGCGACGTGCGCGATGAGGAAGACGCCGAAGTAGGCCAGGCCGTACCAGACGATGGCCCAGGTGAGCTCCTGCTCCTGGTTGGCTTCCACCAGCACCAGGGCGGACGTCATGATGACCGCGGCGAACCCGAGCAGCCAGGCCTCGGTGCCGCGACGTGTTGCGGGCTTACCGAGCGGGCCGATACCTGGGCTGGTGGCTGACCCGTCGCTCCTTCCACCCGCCAACCCGACCGGCCGGCTCATCAGCCACCGCCGCCGTCATCGGGACAACGTTGCGTGGGTGCCGCAGGCGCTTGCGTTTGGCCGTTGGCGTGGTTGCGGCCGCCGTCGCTGCCCTTCTGGCCGCTGTCACCGGGGGCATTGGTGGCGCTGTCGGGGGGCTTGATGCCACTGCCGCTCGGATCGCCGGTGCCGTCCTCGGGGGGTACGCAGTCCTTGACGAACTTGGTGCGCAGCGTGTGGATGTAGGTGCGGGCCTCGTCCAGGCTTTGCCGTTTCACTCCGCTGCGCAGCAGGTCCTGCACGTTCTCCTCGAGGTCGGCGGCCATCAGCGGCTCGCAGGCCGGGCCGTCCGCCGGGCCGCACGAGCGCTGCTCCAGGCTGCTCAGCTCGACGCCGAGGATGTCGCCCTGGATGCCGCGAAAAATCGACACCTCGCCGTCGTGGATCCCCACGTAGTACTGCTGGATGACGAAGTACCGCGTGGTGATCGCGGCCGCCGCCAGCACGACGATCGCGGTGGCCAGGCCGAACAGGAGCTTCCAGCGCTTGCGGCGCTTGGCGCGTGGGTCCGGGGGTTCCTCCAGCTGCAGCGGCTGCGGCGGAGGTGGCGGGGGCGAGGTGAGCGCGTGTGCCCGCGCCGCAGGCGAGTCGAGGCGGGGAGCCTCGTCCGTGCCGTCACCGGCGGCGCCGCCCACGATGGGCGCGTCGTCGCCGTAGTCGACGTCGACCACGTCGGCGACGATGACCGTCACGTTGTCCGTGCCGCCGCCCTTGAGCGCGAGCTCGATCATGCGATCGGCGCACTCCTGCGGGTCCGGGATCTGGATCGCCTCTTCCAGCGTCTCCTTCGAGACCATCCCGGACAGGCCGTCCGAGCAGAGCAGGTAGCGATCGCCCGCGCGCGCCTCCCGGATCGTCAGGCTCGGCTCCACCTCGTGTCCGGTGAGCGCCTTGAGCAGCAGCGACTTCTGCGGGTGGGACTCGGCTTCCTCTTCGGTGATGCGGCCTTCGTCCTGCAGCTTCTGCACGAACGAGTCGTCGTGCGTCATCTGGGTCAGCTTGCCGTCCCGCCACAGGTAGGCCCGTGAGTCGCCGATGTGCAGCAGGCCCAGCCGGTTGCCGGAGAACAGGATCGCGGTGAGCGTGGTGCCCATGCCCTCCAGCTCGGAGTCGGCGGCCACCAGCTCGGCGATGGCGCTGTTGCCGCCTGCGACGGACTCCCGCAGCTGGCCGAGCAGGTCGTCGCCCGGTTCGTCGTCGTCCAACGGCGCCAGGGCGGCGATGACCACCTTGCTGGCCACCTCGCCTGCCGCGTGCCCGCCCATGCCGTCCGCGACGGCGAGCAGGCGTGGTCCGGCGTACACCGAGTCCTGGTTGTTGGACCGCACCAGGCCCCGGTCACTGCGGGCCGCGTAACGAAGCACAAGGGTCATGGGCGAAGCTCGATCACCGTCTTGCCGATCCGGATGGGTACCCCAAGTGGCACTCGGAGTGGTGCTGTGACCTTAGCCCGGTCGAGGTAGGTGCCGTTGGTCGAACCCAAATCTTCCACGTACCAGTCGGTTCCGCGCAGCGACAACCGGGCGTGTCGGGTGGATGCGTAGTCGTCGTCGAGCACCAGTGTGGAGTCGTCCGCCCTGCCGATGAGGATGGGACGGCCGTCCAGCGCGATGCGGGTGCCTGCCAGTGCGCCGTGCGTGACGACCAGCTGGCGGGCGGTCTTGCGGCCGCCGATCGGCCGCTTGGCCTGCTTGTCCCGCCGTCCCGGCAACTCGACCCGCAGTCCGGACGCGGCGTAGAGGTCGGACCGGACCACCCGCAACGCCGCGAAGACGAACAACCAGAGCAAGGCGAGGAAGCCCGCTCTGGTCAGCTGCACGACGAGCTCTGGCATCGCAGTTGGTCCGCTTCCACTTCCGAGCCGGTAGGGGTGTATTCACGAGTATGCCCATGCCTGGTCGGCGGGTGTGCACCACCAGCAGAAAACAGGTCCGTGCCGGCATGCCACGAGGCATGTCGGAGGAAGGGCCGCGGTCACCGAGGGGGCGACCACGACACGGTGGACCAGCCGCTGCGGAGCGCCGCCGACCGGTGCCTCCCGCCAGGGGCAGGCTCAGCTGGGCGTCGTGCGGAAGGTCAACGACGAGTGACCGACCCGGATGACGTCGCCGTCCGCCAGCTGCCACGTCTGCACCGGGGTGCCGTTCACGGTCGTGCCGTTGGTCGACCCGATGTCGGCGAGCGTGGCGCTCTGGCCGTCCCAGGTGATTTCCAGGTGACGACGGGACACACCGGTGTCGGGCAGGCGGAAGTCGGCGTCCTGGCCGCGCCCGATGACGTTGCCGCCCTGCTTGAGGTTGTAGGTGCGGTTGGAACCGTCCTCCAGGTGCAGGGTGGCGGTCAACTGACGGCTGGTCTGGGTGGCCGGCGGCTGGTATCCGCCCTGGTCGTACCCGCCTTGGTCGTAGCCGGGCTGGCCGTACCCACCCTGGTCGTACCCGGGCTGGCCGTAGCCGCCCTGGTCGTACCCGCCTTGGTCGTAGCCGGGCTGGCCGTAGCCGCCCTGGTCGTAGCCGGGCTGGCCGTAGCCGCCTTGGTCGTAGCCGGGCTGGCCGTACCCACCCTGGTCGTACCCGGGCTGGCCGTAGCCGCCCTGCTGGTAACCACCTTGGTCGTACCCGGGCTGGGAGTAGCCGCCCTGGTCGTACCCGCCTTGGTCGTAGCCGGGCTGGCCGTAGCCGCCCTGGTCGTACCCGGGCTGGCTCTGTCCGTAGCCGTACTGGCCATGCTGGCCGTACGGGTCGGCCGGGTCGTATTGGCCGTAGCCGGGGGGCTGACTCATTACTCGGTCTCCTGCGTTGCCGGGTCTAGCTGACTGTGCTGACTGTCCCTCGTTCTTCCTCTGCACGTCGGGGTTCACGGAGGAACGTGTCCGGAACTGACCGGTGTGCAGCGCGTCATCGCGTTCAAGCGAGACTACGACCTCACCATAAGTGTCCCAACCGTGCTCCGCGAGATGCTCCGCGACGGCATTGGCCAGCGCGGTCGTGACACGCTGCTCATCACCTGCCATCTGGTCGTGATCGGAGGGGCCCAAGGACACAATGTAATGATTCGGCGCGAGTTGTCGACCGCCCGCGAGCTCGCGGATGTTGTCCTCGGCCTCTCGCTCCAGCGCGTGGGCAACCTCCTGGGTGACGACTCTTCCGCCGAACAGCCGGGCGAAGGTGTTTCCGACGAGGCGCTCAAGTCGCCGGTCAAAGCGCTCGACGCGGCCCACCGACTAGCCCTCCTTCACACCTTCTCCTCAACCACCTGATGGTATCCGTCGTCCCGGTCACCGGCAGCCGACGTGGGAAAACTTCACGCCTCCAGTGACCCGTACGGCCGGGGTCCTCGCCCCCGCCGACGGTGCCTGGACCTTGCCCGGGCATCGGCCTGGACCAGGCGAGGGACGGTCCTCACACCACTATGACCGCCCCGCTGTGCGGGGCCGAAACGGCACCGGTTAAGCTATGCAGGCATTCGTTGCTCGGGCGAGTGGCGGAATGGCAGACGCGCACGGTTCAGGTCCGTGTGTCCGAAAGGACGTGAGGGTTCAACTCCCTCCTCGCCCACCACAGAGGCCGAGGAACCCGGTACAGGTGCTGTACCGGGTTTTTTCGTGCCCGAAGGGCCGGGGTCGTGCGGGACCAGGGCGGCTCACCTCAGCTGTCCACGATGTCGTGCCCGATGGACCGGGTCGCGCCGTGATGATTGTCACCGCGACTGAGACCGTGGTCCGTGGCACGTCCGCTGCGGGTGCCTGGTGCTCCGGGGGGGGCAGCGCGCTTTCGTCCCCTGTCCGCGTTTGATCAGGGTGGCCGTACTCGCATCGGCCACCCGCGTTAATGCGAGTGGAGCCGGACGTGCGCTCGGACGGCCTCTTGTGACGGCAATGGCTCCATTCGGTTCGGGTGCGGCTTCCCGTCGCTGCTGATGTGGGCGAAGATCGCCGCGGTAAGTTGCCCCGCCGATCAGTGGAGGAGCTGCCCATGGCCACCAGCGGACGTCGCATCGAGATCACCACCGCCGACGGCACCGCCGAGGCATACCTGTCCCATCCGGAAGGCGGGACGTACCCGGGGGTGATCCTCTTCATGGACGCCATCGGTCTCCGGCCGCAGATCGAGTCGATGGCCGACCGCATCGCCGGTTGGGGGTACGTGGTGCTCGCGCCCAATGTCTTCTATCGGCACGGGCGGGCGGCCGATCTGGCCCCAAAGGGCGACCTTCGCCGGCCGGGCGAGCGCGAGCGGTTCATGCCTGCCGCGCTTCGGCTGGTCGAGCAGCACACGCCGGACAGGGCGGCGCGGGATTTCGAGGCGTATCTGGCAGCGCTTCGCGACGTCGAGCACGTCCGGCCCGGTCCCATCGGAACGGTCGGATACTGCATGGGCGGCCGGTTGGCGCTGCGCGCCGCAGCGCAGGCTCCGGACGATGTGGCCGCAGTCGGCATGTTTCACGTCGGTGGTCTGGTGACCGACGACGAGGACAGCGCCCATCTGTGCATCCCGCACGTGCGCGCCGAGGTGCTCGCGGGGTATGCCGACCAGGACGGGTCCATGCCGCAGGAGGCGATCGAGAAGGTCGCGGCCGACATGGCGGCGGCCGGAGTCCGCTATTCCGGTGCGGTCTACTCGGGCGCTCGGCACGGCTTCACCATGGCCGACACGTCGGTGTACGACGAGGCAGCGGCGGAACGCCACTACGAGGAATTGCAGGCGCTGTTCCGGCGGACACTCGGCTGACATCGGTACGGGCGATGCTCGCGGTCATCGCTGTCGCCGCGACCTGTCGCTCGGAGTTGCCGGTGCCCGTCGCTGTGGCCTTCGCCGATGGTGCGCACGATGACGACTCCACACCGAGCCGGAGCGGTGCGCGGACCCTGGTGTCGGACCGGAGCGTACGACCGGCACCACGCCGTCGGGCCGGAAGCGGGACGGGCACTGCTGTTGGACCGTCACCGTGTCAGTTCCCAGGTCAGTTCCGAGGCCAGTTCCCAGGTCAGTTCCGAGGCCAGTTCCCAGGTCAGTTCCGAGGCCAGTTCCCAGGTCAGTTCCGAGGTCAGTTCCGAGCAGGAGCGGTGTGGGGACCCTGGTGTCGGGCTGAGTGCAGGGCGGACACCACTGCCGGGCCGGGGGGCAGGGCGGGCGCTGCTGCTGGGCCGAAGCGCTGGACCGTGACTTCGGCTGCACGCTCACCCGTCCCACGGTCTTGCTCCGACGACGTCGCCGCCGGCGCCCGGTCCGACTGGTCCAACTGACAGTTGAGCCGCCGCACAACCGCCGGGCCGAGCGCTGGAAGGCCAGTGCGCCATTGCCGAGCCGAGTGCAGGCTTCCGAGTTCGATCACGTCGTGCACGACGGTCCTTGGTCGAGCGGCCGATGCGCCGTGGCCTGCTCACCGACATCGGTTTTGGGGCGACGGGCGGGACCGTCCCACTTCCGAGCCGGGGTGCAGGTCGACGCCACGCCAGGCCCGAGCGCTGGACCGCCGACGCTGCCGGGTCCGGGTGTTGGGCCGTCGCCGCCACTTCGGGCCCGGGCGCTGGGCCGTCAGTCCGCTCGCTGGGTGATGGCCTCGTGCAGCGCAAGGATGCGGCGCGCGTTGTCGACGTGCAGGTTCTCGATCATCCGCCCGTCGACTGTCACGACACCCTTGCCCTCGGCCTGCGCGGCTTCGAAGGCGGCGATGACTTTCCTGGAGTACTCGACTTCCTCCTCCGACGGTGCGAACGCCTCGTTGCACGGTTCGATCTGCGACGGGTGGATCAGCGTCTTGCCGTCGAACCCCATCTGCCTGCCCTGCCGGCACTCCGCGGCGAATCCCTCGGCGTCCTTCACGTCGTTGAAGACGCCGTCCAGGATGGCCTTCCCGGTGGCCCTGGCCGCCAGGACGGCCGTGGACAGCGCGCCGAGCAGCGGTCCCCGGCCGGGCACGAACTCGGCGTGCAGCTCCTTGGCCAGGTCGTTGGTGCCCATCACCAGCACGGTGAGCCGGGGCGACGCGGCGGCGATCTCCTCGGCGTGCAGCACCGCGACCGGGGTCTCCAGCATCGCCCAGATCGTGGTGTGCTCCGGCGCCCCGTTCAGCTCCAGCGCCCGCTCGATGTTGTGCACCTGGGCGGCCGAGTTGATCTTCGGCACCACGATGCCGTGCGGGCCGGCCTTGGCGGCCTCGCGCAGGTCGGCCTCGTGCCACTCGGTGTCCAACCCGTTGACCCGGATGGTGACCTCACGGGACCCGTACTCGCCGGAGGCAGCCGCGGCGCACACTCGCTCCCGCGCCTCTTCCTTGGCGTCCGGCGCCACCGCGTCTTCCAAGTCGAGGATCAGGGCATCCGCGGGCAGCGTCTTGGCCTTCTCCAGCGCACGCGCGTTGGCACCCGGCATGTAGAGCACCGACCGGCGCGGGCGGATCGACTGTCCGCTGTTTCGCTCCGCATCCCCGGTCTGCACCGGCTGCCCCGTCGTCCTCTCCGTCGCTTCGGTCACTGCCCCAGTGCCTCCTTGGTCGCCGCGTCGTAAGCGGCCTTCAGTTCCGGATCCCGTGCGGCCAGCTGGTCGGCCAGATCGGCGACCACCTTGCACTGCTTGAACGTGGCGTCGTCCTGCATCTTGCCGTCGATCATCACCGCCCCGGTGCCGTCCCCCATGGCGGCGATGACCCGGCGCGCCCATGCCACGTCCTTGGGATCCGGGGAGAACACCTTCTTGGCGATTTCGATCTGCACCGGGTGCAGGCTCCACGCCCCGACGCAGCCGAGCAGGAAGGCGTTGCGGAACTGGTCTTCACAGCCGACGACGTCCCGGATGTCCCCGTACGGACCGTAGTACGGCAGGATCCCGTGCATCGCACAGGCATCGACCATGCGCGCCACGGTGTAGTGCCAGAGATCCTGCTGGGCGGTGGTGCGGCCCTCGTGCAAGTCGTCCGACACCGGGTCGGTGCGCACCAGGTAGCCGGGGTGCCCGCCGCCGACCCGGGTGGTCTTCATCCGGCGGCTGGCGGCCAGGTCCGCCGGGCCGAGCGAGATGCCCTGCATGCGGGGGCTGGCGCCGGCGATCTCCTCGACGTTGGCCACCCCGCTGGCGGTCTCCAGGATCGCGTGCACCAGCAGCGGCTTGGTCAGTCCGGCGCGCGCCTCCAGCTGGGCCAGCAGCCGGTCCACGTAGTGGATGTCCTGCGGACCCTCCACCTTCGGGACCATGATCACGTCGAGCTTGTCGCCGATCTCGGTCACCAGCGTGATCAGGTCGTCCAGTACCCACGGCGAGTCGAGGCTGTTCACCCTGGTCCACAGCTGGGTCCCGCCCATGTCGGTCGACTTGGCCACCTCGACCAGGCCCGCCCGCGCGGCCTCCTTCCGGTCCGCCGCGACCGCGTCCTCCAGGTTGCCGAGCAGGACGTCCACCTTCGGTACCAGGTCCGGGACCTTGGCCCGCATCTTCTCGTTGCTCGGGTCGAAGAAGTGGATCATGCGGGAGGGCCGGAACGGGATCTCCCGCAGCGGCTCGGGGGCTCCGATGGCCAGGGGAGCGAAGAAGTCCTTCGGCGAACGCAATGCGACCTCCATGTCTGTGGCTTCGCCGGCCGGGCCGGGCGTGACCACCATAAGTCCGGCCGAGCCCGACGACCGAGAGTTCGGCGGCCAGGGGTGACAAACGCCTCGTATGCGCCTGATCGATCCAGAAAGCGCTGGTGGGGCACGGCGGAAGCTGGCGGAGAACCGCAGCGGCGGTCGCGGGTTTGGAGCGGAGGGTGGAGGGGGCTGTGGAGGCGGCAGGCTCTGAGGGGCTGCTGTGGACATTGAGGGCCCTGGGCGAGGCCGTGGACGCGGGGCGGGTCAGGCGGGAGATGCCGTCCGGAGGGCAGGCGAGAGATGCGGTCCGGAGGGCAGCGCGGCGCCGACGCGGGCCGGGCCGTCGCGACAAGCGCCGCCGGCCTACCGGATCGTGTCGGCACCCCGCTCGACGTGGGTGAGTGGCAAGTCCCGGATCGTGCCGACTGCCGGTCATCGCTGGTGACGGAGCGTGTCGGTTGTCCTCCCTTCACCGTGGTGCTCACCCTTACGGCCGCACCGTTGGACCGAAGATTTTCTGCCGTCCGTCGACCGGTTACCGACGCATCGATGCCGTCAATCGCACGCGTGCGGCTGGAGGGCAGACGAGCACGGGGCGGGCTTGGTACCCAAGGTGCTGGGTCGCTTTCACGGCGGCGCCACGAACATCACCGGGAGTAACCCGGGCCCGGCGCGAACGTCGGGAGGGCACGTTCGTACAGAGAGGTGGCCTCGTGCAGGTTCCCCAGGGACGCACCAGTTCAGACCCGCAAGAGCTTGCCGCGCGTCGTCGCCGTCGGCCCGCGCCGATCGGCGCCCCTGGGCCGCTGCCGACCGAACGCATCGATCTTGCCGCGGCCGCCGCCGAGCAGCTCGGCTGGGACGGTGTGGTGCTGCCGGAAGCCAACCTGTTCGGCCGCCGCGTCCACCTCATTGCCCGGCTGCGCACCGACGTGCACGCCGAACGCATCGCCACGGGCGTCGGCCCGGTCACCGACCGCGCCACCGTGGCGACCTGGATCTGGCCGGAGCTCGAGCGCACCGCGCCCGCGCCCGCGGTGGACGTCGTCGGCGCCGTCGCGGTGGCCCGGCACTGGCGGACGGCGCTGGCCTGGACGGTGCCGCTCACCCGCTACTTCCCGACCGCCGTCGTGCTGCCCTCCGCGACGCTGATGACTCACGACTACGTGAACAACTGCCTGCCGCGCGCCCGGGCGTACGGGATCGCGGTGCTGTCGGTCGACGAGTCCGCCGAGGTGCACCGGGACCTGGCGGGCGACAGCGGCCGGATCGTGCCGGCCAGCGACGCCAACAGCAGGTGGATCGACGAGGTGGCCTACGACCAGTTGTTGACCACCGCCGAAGTCTCTGCTTGCGTGAAGTAGTGCGTGTAGTCATTGCCGGCGGGCACGGAAAAATCGCCCGCAAGCTGTCAGCTTTGCTTGTCGCCCGCGGGGACGAGGCCGTGGGCATCATCCGTAATCCCGATCACGCCGACGATCTGTCCGGCGCGCAGCCGGTGGTGCTCGACCTGGAGGCGGCGTCGGTGGAAGACGTGGCCGACGCGGTGCGTGGCGCGGACGCGGCGGTGTTCGCCGCGGGAGCAGGCCCGGGAAGCGGCGCCGCGCGCAAGGACACCGTGGATCGAGCCGCCGCGGTGCTGTTCGCCGAGGCGTGCGAGCTCGCCGGGGTGCGGCGACACGTACAAATCAGTGCGATGGGCCTGGAGCGTGCCAGCCAACCGGACGTGGTCGGAGAGGTCTTCGCCGCGTATCTGACGGCCAAGGCGGCCGCGGAGGAGGACCTGCGCTCCCGCGATCTGGACTGGACGATCCTGCGCCCGGGCAGGCTCACCGACGACGAACCGATCGGAAAAGTGCACCTCGCCGAGTCCGTCGACTACGGCACCATTCCGCGCGCCGACGTCGCGGCGCTGCTGCTGGAGCTGCTGGACGAGCCGGGCACCACGCGGCAGACGCTGGAAGTGATCAGCGGTGATGTCGCCATCCCGCAGGCCGTGGCGGCGGTGGCGCGGGTCTGACCAGGCGACGACCTGGCCAATGATTGCTCGATCGAGCATCGAACGCCCTCCTCAGCGGGCCGGGAACTGCCTGATCCGCCGAAGCGCCGCAGTGCGTGCAGTTGGACCCGGCCGTCATCCAGGAGCGCGTTTGGTGATCTGGCCGGGAAAGCGGTAGCCGGGCGGGTGTCGCGCCGGGCAGCGAAGCATCGCAGCACCGGACGGAGCCGCTCGGCACCGCTGGCCAGCTCGGGCGGCGCCGCGGTCAGCCGAGCACTCGCTCCAGGTAGGCGTTGCCGAAGCGACGTTCCGGGTCGAGGGCGTCCCGCACCGCGAGGAAGTCGTCGAACCTCGGATACCGGCTGCGCAGCATCGCGGCGTCCAGGCTGTGCATCTTCCCCCAGTGTGGCCGGCCACCGACGCTGTTCACGATCGATTCGAAGACCGCGAAGTACTCGTCGTACGGCATGCCCTGGAACTGGTGCACGGCGATGTAGCCGCTGGCCCGCTGGTATCCGGTCGACAGCCAGATGTCGTCCGGTGCCGCCACCCGAATCTCCACCGGGAACGCAACGGGGGTGGACAGTTTCGCCACCGCCTTCCGCAGCTCGGTGATCACGCCGACGACTTCCTCGCGCGGCACGGCGTATTCGGACTCGACGAAGCGCACGTCGCGCCTGGTCACGAAGACCCGGTGCGACACGTCGCTGTACCGGCGCTCGGACAGCACGTTCGTCATCACCCGCTGCGCCGGCTTGGTCAGCTTCGGAACCGCCCGCAGCGTCCGGCACACCGCGCCGAACAGCTGGTTCTCGATCAGGCCGTACTCGACGTACTGCCTGGCCTTGTTCAACGGCCGCGGCTGTTCGCCGGCGGGCAGCCGGTTGTTCCGCTTGATCAGCGTCTTGTCGCTGTGCGGAAACCAGTAGAACTCGAAGTGGTCGTTCGACCTGATCTCGTCGTCGAACCGCTCCAGCACGGCATCCAGGCGGTCCGGCGCCTCCTGGGCAGCCAGCGCGAACGCAGGAACGCAGGTGATCGTGACCGTGCTGATGATGCCGAACGCGCCGAGGCCGACCCTGGCCGCGGCGAACAGCTCCGGGCGCTCGCTGGGTGAGCAGCGGACCACCGACCCGTCGGCGGTGACCAGCTCCAGCGCGGCGATCTGGGTGGCCAGCCCGCCGAACTTCGCGCCGGTGCCGTGAGTGCCGGTGGAGATCGCCCCGGAGATGGTCTGCTTGTCGATGTCGCCCATGTTCTCCATGGCCAGCCCCAGGGCGTCCAGGATGCGGTTCAGCTGGCGCAACGTCGTGCCCGCGCGCACGGTCACCTGCCGGGAGGCCATGTCGACGTCGACCACACCGGTGTACCGGCTCAGGTCCACCGCGTGGTCGTCGGTCGCGGCGATCGGCGTGAAGGAATGCCCGCTGCCCAACGGGCGGATGCGGCGCCCGGCGTTGGCGGCCGCTTTCACCGCGGTGACGATGCCGTCGAGATCCGATGGCCGGTGAACCACGCATGGCGCGGCCACGGCGGTCCCTGCCCAGTTCGACCACTGCCTCATGGCTGTCCGCCTGCCTTCGGTGTCGGAGTGCACAGCCGGATCATACGCGAAAACCTTTCATGTATGGCCGTTCGAGCGGGTACGCTTTCGTCCATGGTGAGCCCTCCGACCAGCGCTGCCCAGGTGTCCGACCGCTCTGCCCTGCGGCGGGCATACGACGCCGCGACCGCCGCAGTGGAGGCCCCGCTGGCCATCGTCGACCTGCGGGCGTTCGACGACAACCTCGCGACGCTGGCCGCTCGGGCGCACGGCAGGCCGATCCGGGTGGCCAGCAAGTCCGTGCGCTGCCGGTTTCTGCTGGATCGTGCGCTCAGCCACCCGGCGACCGAGGGCGTCATGGCGTATTCGCTGGCCGAGGCGCTCTGGCTGCACCGCAACGCCGTCTCCGACGACATCCTGGTCGGCTATCCCACGGTCGATGCCGCCGCGCTGCGTGCGCTGGCCGCGAGCCCGGAGGCGTGCTCGGCCATCACGTTGATGGTCGACTCCACCGACCACCTCGACCTGATCGAGAACGTGCTCGGCCGGAACCACCCGCCGTTGCGGGTGTGCATCGAACTGGACGTGTCCTGGCGGCCGCTGCCCGGCGTGCACATCGGGACACGGCGGTCGCCGGTGTTCACCGCGGTGCAAGCGGCCGCGCTGGCCCGCGCGGTGGTGGCCAGGGACGGATTCCAGCTGGTCGGGCTGATGGGCTACGAAGGCCAGATCGCCGGGGTCGGCGACAAAGCGGGCAATCCGATGAAGTCCGCGCTGATGCGGTCGATCCAGCGCCGGTCGGCTGCCGAGCTGACCGAGCGGCGCGGCGCCGCGGTCCGTGCCGTGCGGGCGGTCGCCGACCTGGAGTTCGTCAACGGCGGCGGCACCGGCAGCCTGGAGACCACCACGGCGGATCCGTCGGTCACCGAGGTCACCGCCGGGTCCGGGCTGATCGGCCCGACGTTGTTCGACCAGTACTCCCGGTTCCGTCCGCAACCGGCGGTGGTGTTCGCCCTGCCCGTGGTGCGCAAACCGGCGCCGGACGTGGCGACCCTGTTCGCCGGCGGCTACATCGCCTCGGGCCCGCCGGGGCCGGACCGGCAGCCTGCGCCTTACCTGCCGGACGGGTTGAAGCTCACCGCGCTCGAGGGCGCGGGCGAAGTGCAGACGCCGGTGGTGGGGTCGGCGGCGCGTCAGCTGGCCGTCGGTGACCGAGTGTGGATGCGGCACGCCAAGGCAGGCGAGCTCGCCGAACGGTTCGACGCCTACCACGTGGTCGTGGGCGACAAGGTGGAGGAGGTCGTGCCGACCTATCGCGGCGAGGGTGTGAACTTCGGCTGACAGCAGGCACCGCAGCCGTCGCTGATCAATTCGGTTGCCGTGGGGTGGCCGGTCGGGTAAGGGTCGGGGTATGCCCAAGCCGCCCGAGAACTGGCTCCGGGCGTGGCGGATGGACGACGCGCCGATGCTGCTTGCCGCCGCCCAGGAGCCGTCCCTGCAGCAGCAGTTCGTCCAGCCGATCTCATCACTGGACGAGGCCGAGAAGTGGATCCAGGATCGTGGCGCGGACAGCGCCGCGGGCACCGCACACGCGTGGGCGATTTGCGGCGAGAACGACGAGGCGCTCGGCCTGGTGACCGTCTCGCACATCGAGCCGCGCCACTCCACCGGATGGGTCGCCTACTGGTTGCTGCCGCAGGCGCGCGGCAAGGGACTGGCGGTGCGCAGCGTGCGCGCGATCTCCCGATGGGCGTTCGACGAGCTCGGCCTGTTCCGCCTCGAGCTGGGACACCGGGTGGACAACACCGCTTCGTGCCGGGTCGCGCGCGCCGCCGGATACGCCGCCGAAGGGATCGAGCGGTCCCGGCTGCGCTACGGCGACAAACGCTACGACGTCGAGCGGCACGCGCGCCTGGCCACGGACCCGGAGCCGGGCGAGGTCACTGGCCGAAACGGCTTTCCAGGTAGATCTTGATCAGGTGCTTGGTCTCCTCGATGACGGCCGGATCGCCCTTCGGGTCGGCCCGGAACGCGTACTTCAACAGCGCGTCCGCGACCTCCACCGCCACCTTGATCGGCGCCACCACCTGCTCCGGCGGTAGGTCGATCCGCCCGGTGAGCAGCTCCATCAGCGCCTCGGCGACCACGTCGTTGTTGGTGCGGCTGCCGTCCAGCAACCGGGGGTCCACCGCGTCCCCGAAGTGGATGCGGGAGAAGCCGGGCGTCTCGTGGTGCATCTCCAGGTAGATGTCCAGCAGCCCGTCCACCACGTCCCACCAGTGCTGGTGATCGACCGCCGCCAGCCGTTCGGCGGCCAGCGACATGAAGCGCTCCAGGTTGCGCTGGGTCAGCGCCTGCACCACGGCCCGCTTGTCCGGGAAGAACTGGTACAGCGAGCCCACCGCGACACCTGCTCGCTTGGCGATCGCCGTGGTGGTGAGCCGTTCGTAGCCGACTTCGTCGAGCAGCTCGGCCGCGGCGTCCAGCATGCGCGCCACGCGCAACGCGCTGCGCTGCTGCACCGGTTGCCGCCGAAGCGACGTGAGCTGCTCTCCTACCACGCGGTTCCACCCCCAACGTTCGGGCTCTCCTGCGCCCAACTCTAGAGCAGCGCGCACGACACGAATGGGGTAGCGCAGCTGGTAAGACGACGAACGGGACACATGCCTCGACCACACGGGTCCACGGGCCGGTGCCGGTCGGGGGAGAGGTGCACTGCGGCACCGGCCCGTGGATGTCGGGGTAAGGGGCGGGGAGGGAACATGCCGGCCGTCAGCGGAGTCCGTCCGCGGGGGCGGTGGACGGTCGCTGCGGGGGAACCGGCCGGCGATGCGATCAGCCGGAATGCAATCCGGCGGTGGACACACCGGCGCGCAGGGCACGTCGTCCGGGGTGGACGGCGGGTCGGGGCTGGTGCTGCGCTGACCGGTGGTCGCGCTGGTGCGGCGGGTGCGGGGCCAGACCGCCGGCGACCAGGTGCTCGTGCGCGGCCTGCCACACCGAGCACGGCGCCTTGCACCGGCGCCAGCGGGTCGAGCAGGTCGGACAGTCGCCGCGCTCGTCGGGCTCGTGGGACCGGAGAATCGCCTTCCACGCCTCGGTCAGCCGGGGAAGTTCGGAACGGGCGACCGAGACCAGCGACGGGGCGTCGGCGCGCTCGGCCAGATCGGAGAGCATGTCCAGCCGCTCCCAGACGGCATTGCGGAGCACCTGCCCCAGGATCGTGTCCACTGCTGTCGTCACCTCTCCGCAAGTCTGGCCGCTTCGTGCAACACGGCCGCGAGCTGACCGACCTGGCTCGGCGTCATCCGCGCCGTCTCGCCCGGTGGCCCGCTGACCACGACCTGATCGCCGTCGACGAACACGGTCACGCACCGGTCGCGGCCGATCATGTCGCCGCACGCGATGCGCCAGACGACGTGACCGTTCTCCACCTCACGGATGACGTCACCGGCGCCGGTCCGTGTCCCTGGCGACCCGGTGCCTGCCGCCGGGGCGGGCCTGCGGGCCGGAGCGGCGTGTGGGGCCGGGCCGGTGCGCGGCAGCGGGTGCACCCGGCTCGGCCGGGGACCAACGGGGCTCGTACGCCGGGTTGCCGTACCGCCGACCAAGTCCACTGATGTCACTCCGCTCTCGCCTTGCCTTCGGTTGCTGTCCGGCTCGGTGCGCCGCCGTCGCGGATGCGCACGGTGCCTGCCGTCGCTGTGTGTGGCCGGCCGTGCACACCGGGCCCGAATTCAAGAGTGCGATGCCGCACTCGCCCCGCGTGGGCGACAAGCGCTGGGCGGTACCAGGGCGCCGACGAGCGGTCGATCGAGTTCGGCTGGCCCGATCAGAGTGGAGTTCGGGCTGTTCGCGTGGTCGAATGGAGCTGCTTACGCTGCTTGTCAGTCCCACGACGAGGATGCCTGTCCATGGATGCCAGCGAGGAAAAGGTCGCCAACCTGGTCTCCGAGAAGGTCTGGGAGACCAAGGAAATGCGGGAAGCGCTAGCGGCACGGGACATCAGCAAGGTGTACCTGTTGCTGCGCAAGGAAGGCATTTCCCAGCGCCAGATCGCCGCGGCGACCGGTCAGTCGCAGTCCGAGGTGTCGGAAATCCTCAAGGGTCGTCAGGTGATGGCCTACGACGTGCTGGTGCGCATCGCCGAGGGCCTCGGCATCCCCAGGGGCTACATGGGGCTGGCCTACGACGAGGCCACCCAGATCACGGTCGTCGGTGCGGCCGACGAGCAGCAGGCTGAGGAGGACGAGGCGGTGAAACGACGGAGGTTTCTCGCGCACGCCGCACAGGTCACCATGGGGGCCACGGTGTTCGCTGCGGACTCCGGGTCGTGGACTGCGCCCCGACCGGCGGTGACGCCGGCCCCGAACCGCATCGGGATGGCCGACGTCCGTCAGGTCGAAGCAGCGACGCGAGCGCTGCGCGCGCTCGACTACCAGTACGGCGGCGGCTTCTGCCGGGACGCCGTGATCGCCCAGCTGGGCTGGGGCCAGCAGATGCTCAACGCCTCCGCGACCGAGCAGGTGAAATCGCGGCTCTACGTGGCGCTCGCCGACCTGCACAACCTGGCGGGCTGGACCTCGTTCGACACCGGCCTGGTCGACTCGGCGCGCTCGCACTTCGCCAAGGCGCTCGAGCTGGCCAAGGAAGGCGGCAGCCACCAGTTGGTGGCCAACATCCTGTACCGGATGGGCCGGGTGTACTTGCACTACGAGTCGCCGGACGACGCGCTGAAGATGTTCCAGCTGGGGCAGATCGCCGCGCAGGAGTCCGGCTCGCAGTTGTCGGTCGCCGTGCTGTGCGCCAACGAGGCGTGGGCGTACGCGATGATGGGCAACGAGGAGCAGGCGCTGAAGCTGCTCGGCATGACCAAGGACACGTTCGCCCGGGCCTCCGGGGAAGACGTCCCGGCGTGGGCGCAGTTCTTCAACCAGACCGACGTGCACGCGATGATCGGCACGGTGCACACGGTGCTGGCCCAGCACCCCGGCAAGACCGAGCACACCAAGTACGCCATCCCCGCGCTGACCAGGGCGATCGAGAACTACGGCGACGACATGGCGCGGAGCAAGGCGTTCAACCTGAGCGCGCTGGCCACCAACCACCTGCTGGAGGGCGACATCGACCACGGCGCCAAGGTGGGCAGGGCGGCGCTGGAATGCGCGGAGAGCCTCAAGTCGGCCCGCGTCAAGGACCGGATGAAGCCGCTCAAGCGGGAGGCGGAGCGGCGGATGAACAACCCGGACGCACGGGACCTCGCCGAGCGCATCAACGCATTCTTCGCGGCGTGACCTTCCGGCGTCCCTGGGTGGGGGAGCGACCGCATGCAGCGGGAACCGCGCTTCACGCCGGACAAGTTGCAGGCCGCGCTGCGCGCGGTGTGCCAGCGGCTGGGCGTCGACCATCACGGGGCGCGGCTGCTGCGGTTCACCAACAACGCGGTGTACGCGCTGGCCTCGATCCCCGCCGTGGTGCGCATCGTCGGCTCCCGGACGTTGATGCACCGGGCCGCCAAAGTGGTGCGGCTGGCCGAACACCTCGAGCGGCACGGGGTGCCCGCGGTGCGGCTGTACCCGGGCGTTTCCCAGCCGGTGCTCGGCGACGACCCGGTGTTCACCGCCACCGTGTGGCAGTGGGTGGAACCGGCCGGGCGCAGCGCCACCCCGGTCGAGCTGGCCGAGCTGCTGAAACGACTGCACGCGGTGCCGCTGCCGGACATCGGGCCGTGGACGCCGCTGGCGGACGTGCAGGCCCGGCTGCAGGACGCCGAGGAACTGGATCCGGACGACCGGGCGTTCTTGCTGCGCGAGTGCGCACGGATCGAGCGGCGGCTGGCCGAGCTGCAGTTCCCGCTCGGTGACGCGGTGGTGCACGGCGACGCCCACCTGGGCAACGTGCTGGTCGGCCCGGACGGGCCGGTGTTGTGCGACTTCGACTCGGCAGGCATCGGCCCACGGATCTGGGACCTGGTCCCGGTGGCGGTGGGCGGGCAGCGGTTCGGCGAGCCGGCAGCGGTGCATCGTGCGCTGGCCGACGCCTATGGGTTCGACGTGCTCAGCTGGCCCGGGTACCCGGTGCTGCGGGCGGTGCGCGAACTGAAGCTCACCACCAGCGTGCTGCCGACGCTGCGCAGCAACCCTCAGGTGCGGCCGGAGCTGTACCGGCGGCTGGCCGACTTGCGGGCTGGCCGCTCGCAGACGGTGTGGACCCGCTATCGCTAGCCACACGCGTTTTCATCCGTACTCCAAACGGGTTCATTCACCGATGGATTCGTGCCGCTCACCGCTCGCCGGAAACGGTGCCTCGATGAGGTGAATGTTCGGCCCGGCTAGTCACCCCGGGTGGCCCTGGCGCGATGTCTCCGGGAAGGTGACCGCTCGTCCGGAGAGGGCCGTCAGGAGACCGGGGAGCGGGCCAGCACCACGGCAAGGCCGAACGCCACACCCATGACGGCCACTTCGGCGGCGGCCCAGGCCACGAACGCCGACTTCTTGTGGGCGGCGATGGCGGGCAGCAGCCACCACCGCATGCGGGCGCCGAACACGCCCAGCCCGGCCATGCACAGCAGCTTGCCGATCACCAACAGGCCGTACGGGGTGGTGAACAGGGCTTCCCAGAACTGCATGAACGGCTGGCTGAGCAGTTCCACCAGTGCGTTGAACAGCCCGGTGCCCGCCACCACGAACAGGCACACCCCCGCCAGCTTGGAGAACCGCGGCAGCGCGGTGGCCAGCAAGCCACGGTTGCCTGCCAACAGCACGGCCAGCACCGCCAGTCCGCCGGTCCACGCCGCGGCGGCCATCACGTGCAGCTCGATCGAGATGGTGGTGTAGTCGTGGTACTCCCACGACGACGAGTGACCGGTGATCGGCAGCGGCAGCAGCGCGAACAGAGCCAGCCCGATGCGTGCTTCGGCGGGGATGCGTTCGCCGCGCCGCACCGCCAGCACGTCCAGCACACAGTGCGCGAAGGCGAGCCCGGCCACGATGAGCAGCGCCTTGCCCGCCCCGACTTCGGAGACGTAGCCGGCCACCTCGTCCATCCCCAGGGCACCGGCCGAGCCGCGGTATTCCGCGGTCTGCAGCAGCAACGCCACCAGCGCGCTCACCGACCACACCAGGGCGGCGGCGACCGCGGTGCTGCGGGCCGGGCGCAGCACCGGCTCGGTGAGGTCCGGCCGGTCGTAGCCGAGCAGTATCGGCAGCAGGCAGACGCCGATCGTGGTGACCGCGGCGACGTTGAGCAGCGTGCGCACCAGCGGGATCGCGACCAGGACCACCGGCCCGGGGTCGGCGAGGCCGGGGATCGGGGTCAGGCTGACCACCGACAGCCCGAGCAGGGTGCCGAGCAGCGCACCGGTCACGCCGGTGATCACGGCCGGGTACTGCGGGCGGGCCGGGGTCCTGGTCGCTTCCGTCATCGTCGTCCTCGGGTGCGTGGGGTGCTGGTCACGATTCGCTCCGGCCCAGCCGCAGCGCGACCACCAGGCCGACGGCGACGAGGACGATCGCGCCACCGATCCACACCCACAGCGGCAGACCCTCGTCGGGCTCCTCCGCCTGGGTGCCCGCTGCACCGGACGACTGCGCCTCGTCCCCGGCACCAGGCCGGCCTGCGTTGGCGGGGTCGTCCTTGGTCAGCGTGAACGACAGCTTGTTCTGCACCACGTGACCGTCGGCGGACAGGATCCGGTAGCCGATGGTGTACTCGCCCGCCGGGCCGAGCCCGGACAGCGGGACGCTCACCTCCGGCCCGTTGATCGCGACCTGGGCGTTCGGGTCGACGTACTGCTTGCCGTCCGGGCCGGTGACCACGATCTGGTTGCCGGGACCCCGCTGGACGGTGGCGTTGAACGTCAGCGTGATCTCGCTCGGGGCCTGGTCGAGCTGGGCGCCCTTCTCCGGGCTGGAGGAGACCAGCACGTTGTGCGCCCAGGCGGGCTGCGCCAGCACGCCGGAGAGCAGGGCGGCCAGCACAGCCGTCAGGACCGCGGCGATTCCGCGACCGATGACTCGGGTCATGACGAAACCTTCTTACGGCTGCGCAGCACCGCGCCGATGCCGGCCCCCGCGCCGAGCGCGCCGACCGCCAGCCCGACGCCGCCCAGCCAGCGCGCGGTGGTGTCCACGGAGTCCTGCTCGCTTTCGGCCGCCTTGGCGTCGGCGTCGTCGTGTGCGGTGGCCGCGCCTCCGCCGTGGCTGTGGCCGTCGCCGGAAGCCGGCGCCAACTCGACCACGGGGGCAGGCTTCTCACCCTCGGGGTCCTCGTCGGCCCAGCTGACCGTGGTGCCGTTGGTGTAGTGCTGGTCGGCGGGCAGGATCAGCCGGTCGACCTCGGGCAGCGGGCCCGCGGTGAACGAGAACTCCTGGTAGGACTCCTCGCCCGCCGGGATCTCGCTGCCCTTCTCGGCGGTCCAGGTGATCGACGTGACCACTTCGGTCACCTCGGCGCCGTGCGACGTGGTGATCGGCTCGTCCAGCTTGCTCCTGGTGATCTCGGCGGTCCAGCCGGGCACCGGCTTGGTCCGCACGCTGGCCAGCGCGTACTCCTTGTCGATGTGCACGGTGAGCTTGTCGGTGCCTGCCTTGTCGTCCTCGTTGGGCACCCGCAGCGTGATGGCGGTGTAGCCGCCCTGTTGCGGCTGTGCTCCGTAGATCTGCGCGGTGACATGCGCGGAGGCCACACCGGGCGAGGCGAAGCCGAACGCCGCCAACACAGCGGCGACGGCGCCGGCACGAACGATCTGACGTGTCTTGGACATGCGGGTATCTGCTCCTGATCTGCACGAGAAATGGGTCGGGCACGGGTGCGGGCGCACCCGTGGTCAAGGGCGGGATCAGGAGCGGTGCGGTGGCCCGCGCCGGGAGTGCACCCGACGCAGCAAGATCTCGGTGTACGTCGCGGGAATCGTCGGGGCTGCGGGGCAGCGGACGGCGCGCACCCGCGGTGGACCGAAGGTGACGATCACCGGCAGGATGCGGCGTAGCCCGGCCAGCACCGCCAGCAGGCCACGCTCGGCGCCGGTGATCAGCACGGCCATGATCACGGTTGCGCTGGCGTGGGCGGCCAGCATGGCCCAGCCGTCGATCGGCGTGCCGCCCGTCGGCTGCGGGTGGGCGAGCAGTGTCAGCAGGCCGTGCGTGATCAGCTGGGCCGCGGCCAGCGTGACGAGCACACCGATCAGCCGCCCGCTGCGGGTGCCTTTCGTGCGATCGACCAGTGCGGTGGACGTCCAGCCGGTCAAACCCGCGATCACCAGGGCCACCGACAGCGGTGGCAGTGCACCGTCGGCGACGGTGTGCGCGGTGACGGACAACACCGCCGACGTGACGGCAAGCAAGCAGCCGCGCGCGATCCGCACATCGGGATGCACACGGGGACGGCTGCTCACACCATCAGGGTATCCGGGCGATCGGGGTCGTCCCGCTATCCGGTAGCAGACGTTTTCCCGTTCAGACACCCAGGTGACGCAGCAGGCGCGCCTCCAGGCCGTCCAGCTCGTCGGCGACCGCGCGATGCGCGTACTTGCGGCGCGCCGACGGCATCCGCTCCGCGGCCCGCACGGCCGCGCTCAACTGGTGCAGTGTCGCCTCGGTCTGGTCGGCGAACGCCACCTTCTCTTGGTCGCCGGACGCGCGCAGTTCCCGCAATCCTTCGGTGATCCCGGCGATGCGCGCGTGCAGCGCGGCGCCCCGGCCCCGGTACTCGGCCAGGTCGTCCACGCTGATGCCGAGCCTGCGTGCCTGGTACCGCTCGTACGCTTCCCGGCCCGCGTTCGCCGCCCGCACCAGATACGGCACCACCACGGGGAGCAGGGTCGGCGCCACCGCCTTGCCGAGGGTGATCGCGTTGCGCACTTTGCTCGCGGTGATCCTCGGCTCCTTCGCCTTTGCCACGACCGTCACTCCTGGTGCTTCGGTGCCCTCTTCGATGGCCTTGCGGGTCGCTTTCGCGGCTTGTTTGGCGGCCGCTTTGGTGGCCCTGCGCTCCCGCTTGGCGGCCCGCCTGAGCCGCTTGGCCTCCTTCTTCGCCGCCTTCCGCGCAGTCTTCGCCGTGCCGGCGCGCTCGAGTGAGGACACCACCTCGGCCAGCATGCCCGGGTCGTCGACGTTCGCCTCGCTCGCCGCCATGGCATCAACCTACTGGGCTGACGGCGGCTTGGCACGGCCGACACCGTCGGAGGGGGCGCTTAAGGTGAAACGCGTGGCGATGAGCTTGGCGAACGTGGTGCTGGACGCCGGCGCGGTGACCCGCTGTCGGCGGCGGGTGCATTGGGAGCACGACCCGGCGGCTCCCGACCTGGAGCCGTTGCCCGAGAACCCGGCCACCGAGCAGCGCAAGGCCGACGCGCAGGCGCACCGTGCCGCGGTCACCAAGCTGTTGGCGCAGTACTTCCCGAGATCGGCGTGGGTGGCCGTGCCCACCGACGCCGAGCCGGACGAGCGGATCGCTGCCACGGTCGCCGCGCTGGAAGCGGGCGTGGACGTCGTCTCCGGCGGGCTGCTCCCGGTGGATCAGGAGGCAGGCAGGCGGGGCGGGGCCGAGTTGCTGGTGCGGACGCCGGGCGGCTACGTCCCGGTGATCATCGTCCGGCACCGGGTCACCGACCCCGGGGAAGGGGCGCTGACCACGGCGTTGACCGATCTGAACCCGGACAACGCCCGGGTGGATCCGGCCCGGCGGGTGCGGTCGCAGCCGCGGGATCAGTTCCGCTTGGCGCACGTGGTCGAGCTGCTGCGGGCGGCCGGACACGCCGATCCGGACAGGGTGGTCGGCGGGGTGATCGGCATGGACGCCGACGTGGTGCTGTGGCACGACCTGCTCGCCCCGAGCTTTCCCGGTGAGAAGTCCACCATGCAGGAGTACGCCGAGCGGTTCGCCGATCGGCTGGCGGTGGCGTCGGCGGCGGCCAGCGGTGCCGAGCCGTTGGCCCAACCGTCGCGCATCGTGGCGTGCCGGTACTGCCCGTGGTGGCAGGTCTGCGAGCCGATGCTGCACGAGCGGCAGGACGTCAGCCTGGTCGTGCGCGGCGATGACGCCATGGTGCTGCGCGATGCGGGTTATCCGACGGTGTCGGCGCTGGCCGCGGCCGACCCGGCCGCCGATCCGCCTCCGGTGATGCTCACCGGCACGACGTTCCAGAACGCGGTGGCGCTGGCACGAGGCTGGCAGGCCGGTTTGTCGGTGGTGCGCAAGGTGCGGCAGATCGAGATCCCGCGCGGCGACGTCGAGGTCGACGTCGACATGGAAAGCTTCGTCGACTACGGCGCGTACCTGTGGGGCACGCTGCTGACCGGCGCCGACATCGGCTTGCCGCGGGACTACCGCGCCTTCGGCACCTGGGAGCCGCTGCCGACGGACGACGAGGCCCGCTCGTTCGCTGAGTTCTGGGCGTGGTTCAGCGACGTGCGTGCGCGTGCGGCCGCCCGTGGCCTGACGTTCCGCGCCTACTGCTACAACGCGATGGCGGAGAACCGCTGGCTGCTGGGTTCGGCGGAGCGGTTCGCCGGCATGCCGGGCATTCCGAGCGTGGCCGAGGTGCAGGAGTTCGTCGAGTCGGACGAATGGGTGGACCTGTTCGTCAGCGTCTCGGAGAGCTTCCTGTGCGCGGAGGGCAAGGGTCTGAAGGTGATCGCCCGGATCGCCGGGTACGAGTGGCACGACCCCGAGGCCGGTGGCGAGGCCTCGATGCGCTGGTACCGGGAGGCGGTCGGGCTGACCAACGGGGCGCCGGATCTGGCGCAGCGCGCCCGATTGCTCCGATACAACGAGGACGACGTGCGCGCCACGCACACCCTGCGCGAGTGGATGACGGGCGCGGCGATGACGGAGATCCCGTACTACGGGGACTTGTGAGCAGCCGACGGTCGCTTGCCAGGACTGCCACGGAGGCTCTCGAGCCCGCGCCACGGCAGCTGGTGGGCCAGCGCTTCGATGGCCGGGTGCGTCGGCGATCTGTGGGTCGGCGTCGCGGTGACCTGTGAGCCTGCGGTGCCTTGGCCGCGATGACCCATGATCTGCGGCGCCCGCCCGCCCGGTGAGCCCGCGCCGCGGCACCGCGCCGGTGGACGAGTGCGTCGCTGGTGCGGCGCGGCTGCCGTGGCGCGAGCTCGAGCCACAGGTTCCGACTGCGGAGTTGTCTGCTTCTGATCGATCCCGCTGATGATCAGCGTGGAGCCATGCGCAGCGCGCCGTCCATGCGGACCACTTCGCCGTTGAGGTAGTCGTGCTCGATCAACGCGATGGCCAGCTGGGCGTACTCCTCCGGCTTGCCGAGCCGCTTCGGGAACGGCACCCCGGCGGCCAGCCCGGCCCGGAACTCCTCGGTCACCCCGGCCAGCATCGGTGTGTCCACGATGCCCGGCGCGATGGTGAGCACCCGGATGCCCTGTGAGGCCAGGTCACGGGCGGCAGGCAGCGTCATGCCCGCCACGCCCGCCTTGGACGCGGCGTAGGCGATCTGACCGATCTGCCCCTCGAACGCGGCGATCGACGCGGTGTTGATCACCACGCCGCGCTGGTCGTCGGCCAGCGGCTCGGTCTTGGCCATCGCCTCCGCGGCCAGGCGCATGACGTTGAACGTGCCGAGCAGGTTGATCTCCAGCACCTTGCGGAACAGCTCCAGGTCGTGCGGGCCCTTCTTGGACAGCACGCGGCCCGCCCAGCCGACGCCGGCGCAGTTCACCGCCACGCGCAGCGGCACACCGGCGTTGGCGGCCTTGTCCACCGCCGCCTGCACCTGCTCCGGGTCGGTCACGTCGGCCTCGACGTAGGTGACACCGTCCGGGTGGGGTGCTTTCTCGATGGCGGGGGCCAGGTCCAGCGCGAAGACGGTCGCGCCCTTCGCGGCGAGTGCGGCGGCGGTCGCGCCGCCGAGGCCGGAGGCGCCACCCGTCACGATGGCCGAAGTCGATGCGAGTTCCATGCCGCGGAGGTTATCTCAGGCCGCGATGGGACGTTTGTGTAGATCCGGCGCCCGGCCGTAGCCTGGGGTGACCGCGCGGGACGGAGAGGTCCGATGACCGAGACGCACTACGCCAGCTGCACCCTGTGCGAGGCGACTTGCGGGATCACCGTGACCACCGACGGTGACCGGGTGGTGGACATTCGCGGCGACGAGAACGATCCGATGTCGCGCGGCTACATCTGCCCGAAGGCGACCGCGCTGGCGGACCTGCACCACGACCCGGACCGGCTCACCCGGCCCGTGGTCAAGCGGGACGGCCGGTTCGTGAAGGTCGGCTGGGACGAGGCGTTCGACCTGGTCGGGCGGCGGCTCCGGGCGATTCGCGGCGAGCACGGCAAGGACGCTCTCGGCGTCTACTACGGCAATCCGACCGCGCACAATCTGGGCCTGCTGGTGTTCGGTGTGCCGTTGTTCCGCTCCCTCGGCACCAAGAACGTCTACGCGGCGACGTCGGTGGATCAACTCCCGCACATGCTGGCCGGGCTGCTGATGTTCGGTCATCAGGCGTTGCTGGGCGTGCCGGACATCGATCGCACCGATCTGTTCGTCTGTCTCGGCGCCAACCCTCTGGTGTCCAACGGCAGCATCATGACCGCGCCGAACCTGCGGAAGCGGCTGCGGGCGGTGCGGGAGCGCGGCGGGCGCGTGGTGGTCGTCGACCCACGGCGAACGGAGACCGCGAACACCGCCGAGCACCTGTTCATCCGGCCGGGCACGGACGCGCTGATGCTGCTGTCGGTGGTGCACGTGCTGTTCGCGGAAGGCCTGGCCCGGCCCGGCAGGCTGGCCGACCGCATGACCGGGCTGACCGAGCTCCGTGCCGTGGCCGAGGGTTTCCCACCGGAGAAGACCGCGCCGGTCACCGGGGTGGCGGCCGACGATGTGCGAGCGCTGGCTCGTGCGCTGGCCACCACCGAACGGGCGGTCGTCTACGGCCGGGTCGGGATCTGCACGCAGGAGTTCGGCGGGCTGGCCACCTGGCTGGTGGTCGTGGTCAACGCGCTGACCGGCCACCTGGACGAGCCGGGTGGCTACATGTTCACCACGCCGGCCATCGATCTGGCGCCGCTGGCGCGGCTGGCCGGTCACGCCGGAAGTTTCGGCACGTTCCGCAGCCGGGTGCGCGGGCTGCCGGAGTTCGGCGGCGAACTTCCCGTGGTGACGCTCGCCGAGGAGATCACCACGCCGGGGCCAGGGCAGGTGCGCGCGCTGATCACGGCGGCGGGCAATCCGGTGCTGTCCACCCCCAACGGCCGCCGGCTGGACGAGGCGCTGGACCAGCTGGAGTTCATGGTCAGCATCGACCCGTACGTCAACGAGACGACCAGGCACGCCGACGTAATCCTGCCGCCGACCGGGCCGCTGGAGCGATCTCATTACGAGCTGTTGCTGGCTTTGGTGTCGGTGCGGAACTGGGCGAAGTACAGCCCGCCGGTGTTCCCGCGTGGCGAGCAGCAGCGGCACGACTGGGAGATCTGTCTCGAGCTGGCCGTGCGCCTGCTCGGGCCGGATGTCCCGCTGCTGCGGGCCGCCGGGCGGCTTGGCGTGGCGACGCTGAGCAAGCTGGGGCCCGAAGGCATCGTCGAGCTCGGCTTGCGAGCCGGACCGCACGGCCTGCTGCGCGGTGGGTTGTCGCTGCGCAAGCTGCGGAAACACCCGCACGGTGTGGACCTCGGACCGCTGCAGCGGCGGTTCCCGGAGCGCCTGTTCACCAAGGGCAAGAAGATTCACCTCGCGCCCAAGGAGTATCTGGGTGATCTGCCGCGGTTGCGCCGCCGGATGGAGCAGTGGCAGCCGGGCGAGCTGGTGTTGATTGGCCGGCGCCAGCTGCGCAGCAACAACTCGTGGATGCACAATTCACCGCGGCTGGTGAAGGGCAAGCCACGCTGCATCCTGCTGGTGCACCCGGATGACGCGCAGCGCCTGGGGCTGGCCGACGGCGAACAGGCGGTGCTGTCGTCGGCCGTCGGCGAGGTGCAGGTGCCCGTGGAGGTCAGCGACGAGGTCATGCCCGGGGTGGTCAGCCTTCCGCACGGCTGGGGTCACGACCGGCCAGGGGTTCGCTTGTCGGTGGCGAGCAGGCACGCGGGCGCCAGCATCAACGATGTCACCGACAACAAGTGCATCGACGAGCTGACCGGAACGGCGGCGTTGTCCGGCCAGCGGGTCACCGTGCGGGCGTTGGCGGCGACTCGCTCATGAAAGGACTTGCTCCTGCAGACAGCGACGAGCGCGCGGCGGACTGTGGCTGCGTTGCTTCTCTTCGATGTTCAGCAAGGGTTGAGCATTGCCTCGCTGTGCGGAGCGGCCGGCGGCGTGCTGCGCAGCTGAGAAGGCCGTGACATCCGGCTGTCCACTGCTCTTCTGCGATCCCCCCCAGGGGCACATCCGGGGGGCGGACAAGGGGGCAAGAAACAAGACTTCGTCGTGTATCGTTGCAGTTCAGCAAGTGTCGTCCCCGCGCGTGCGGGGCTGATCCCGCGACCTCGCTCAGCTTGCCCGCGTACGGCCCGTCGTCCCCGCGCGTGCGGGGCTGATCCTCTGCTGGTTGCTCAGCGGCGGCGGTAGGAGTTGGTCGTCCCCGCGCGTGCGGGGCTGATCCCTCGGCCGCCGGGCACTCCGCCGGCGGCAGATTGTCGTCCCCGCGCGTGCGGGGCTGATCCGGGTCACGGACGCCCGGTACCTGGAAGCGCACCGTCGTCCCCGCGCGTGCGGGGCTGATCCTATTTCGTTGCCGAACGGGGCCAGCGGATCACTGTCGTCCCCGCGCGTGCGGGGCTGATCCGGAGAGCAGACATGAAGACGCCGTATGTGACTGGTCGTCCCCGCGCGTGCGGGGCTGATCCGGGTGCGAGGATTGCTAGCCACAGAAACACTGAGTCGTCCCCGCGCGTGCGGGGCTGATCCCCCGTGGTTGAACAACACGGTGCGCGCGGTTGAGTCGTCCCCGCGCGTGCGGGGCTGATCCCGGGGTGCTATCCGCGATAGTGCCCTTGCGGATGTCGTCCCCGCGCGTGCGGGGCTGATCCTGCGCGGCGTGCCACCCAGCTCCTGCACCTGGCGGTCGTCCCCGCGCGTGCGGGGCTGATCCCGGCGTATGCCCTCAGCAGGCCACTGCGGCGCTGTCGTCCCCGCGCGTGCGGGGCTGATCCGGTGCCGCAGGTCAAAGAGGCGGTTGACCGTTAGTCGTCCCCGCGCGTGCGGGGCTGATCCCGGACAGTGGGGTCAGGCGATCGGCCATGCGGCCGTCGTCCCCGCGCGTGCGGGGCTGATCCGCCGTCCCCGGAGGATGAGGCTCGGCTCACGATTGTCGTCCCCGCGCGTGCGGGGCTGATCCAGGATCATGACCACCATTTATGTTGATGTCCACGTCGTCCCCGCGCGTGCGGGGCTGATCCTGCTCATCATTCTGTGGCGGGACTACAAGTGGCGTCGTCCCCGCGCGTGCGGGGCTGATCCCTCCAGAGTGAGTCGCCCCGAGATACCCCAGCGGTCGTCCCCGCGCGTGCGGGGCTGATCCTTCGATACCGGCCGCGCGAGCCTTAGCGATGATGTCGTCCCCGCGCGTGCGGGGCTGATCCCGCCTTTATCATGCGATCCTCGATCGCTGAGTTGTCGTCCCCGCGCGTGCGGGGCTGATCCTGTCATCCATCGTCGAGGAAGTGCGCGGGAGTAGTCGTCCCCGCGCGTGCGGGGCTGATCCCTGGAACTGCAGGTGAGGCTCCGGCGATGCCACGTCGTCCCCGCGCGTGCGGGGCTGATCCTCCGGGCCGGTGCGCTCCCCGGAGCTGGGGCTGTCGCCCTAGCGAGGTAGACAGACAGTAGGTGAATGTGTCGCCCTCAGCTGTGCAGGCC
>NZ_PKFA01000060.1:0-60122 GCF_002919275.1 Thermocrispum sp.
CCCCGGCAGCGAGGTCGAGCTGCGTCGGGTCGAGCTCGCCCCGGGCGGTGGCCCGGCGCACGGCCAACGCGAGCGCGGCGGGCAGCGCACGGGCCAGCGTGTCGTCCGCCAGGTTCTTGTACATGGCGGCCAGCGCGTTGCGCTCGAGCAGGAACGTCTCGCGGCCGGACTCAGGCTTGTCCAGCGCGTTCATCGTCCCGTGGTGCTCGTGGTAGGCCACCGACGACGGCTCGTAGCGCACCCGCCAGCCGAGCAGGTTCAGCCGCCAGCCGAGGTCGACGTCCTCGTAGAACATGAACATGCGCTCGTCGAAGCCGCCGACCTCGGCGAACACCGACGCGCGCACGAACATCGCCGAACCGGTGGCGAACAGCACGTCCTTGGCGCGTTCGTGCTCCTCGTCGGGCAGGTCGGCCAGCGGCCGGCCGGCGTGCCGCTTGTAGCCCATGCCGAACCAGGTCAGCCCGGCGTCCACGAAATCCACGTGGGTGCCGTCGGCGTCGAGCACCTTGCTGGCCACCGCCGCCACCGTCGGGTCGGTCTTGAGCACGTCGACCGCGGCGCGCGCCCAGCGCGCATCGGGCCGCGCGTCGTTGTTGAGGAACGCCAGCACGCTGCCGTGGGCGTGCTCGGCGCCCAGGTTGCAGCCACCGGCGAAGCCACGGTTGGTGTCGGAGCGCACCACGCGCACCCCGGGCAGCCGCTTGGCGGCCGCGGTGAGCTCGTCGGCGTCGCTACCACCTGAGCCGTTGTCCACGCAGACGACCTCGAAGTCCGGGTAGTCCAGGTCGCCGGTGATCCGCTCCAGGCACCTGACGGTGTCGGCCGCGCGGCGGAAGTTGACCACGACGACCGAGAGCAGCGGATCGACCTGCGCCACGAAGGCTCCCTTCTTGCGGACGATGTCCGAAGATTAGCGGGAGCTCACTCCGCGACGGACGCCCGCACCCTGCTGGGGTCCGTGTCGCCGGGCCCCACCGTCTGCCGCCACACCGCGACCGCCCGGCCGCTCCCGTCGACGGCCAGCCCGACGCTCCACAGTTCGTTCTCCGCGGCCACCGTGCCCGGCCCCGACCACGTCCCGGACGGCGGCCGGAGCACCGCTTCCACCCGGTCGTCCGCGTCGGTCGTGCGGTTGACCAGCCAGACGACGTGGACGGTGCGGCCGTCGTCCACACCGATCTGCGGGGCCGCCCCTGCCGTCGTCAGCTGTTCCGGGGTGCCCCACGTGCCCGAGGCGGGCCGACCGGCCGCGGCCACCCCCGACTGGGTGGAATCGAGGTTGACCTGCCAGACGGCTGTCGCGTTCCCCTGCCCGTCCAGCACGCCTTCCGGCCGGACGGCGTTGCGGGTCTTGTCGGAGATCGTCTGGACCTGCGACCAGCCGCCGGAGGTTCGATGCGCTGCCTGCACGACCCGGACGGAGCTCCGCAGCACCCACAGCACCTGGACCGTGCTGCCGTCCTTGCCGGTCACCACGGCCGGCTGCTCGCCGTGCCTGCCCGCCCGGGACAGCGTCGTGGCCGTTTCCCACGCGCCGTTGCGGGTGGCGCGAGACGCCTTGATCCGGTCGATGCCCTCGCTGTCGGTGTCCTTCCACGCGGCGTGCGCAGTGCCCGAGAAATCCAGGGCGACCTCGTGCTGGCGGCCGGAACCGGCGATCGGCTGCGGGGTACCCCAGCTGGTGGCGCCCGCGTTCAGCCGCGACGACCGCAGCCCGTTGCGCTGATGCCAGGCCACGATCGCGTCCCCGTGCTTGTTGCTCGCCAGCCGTGGCCTGCTGACCCCGCCCGCCGCCGAGATCGCTCGCGCCGCGTCCCATGACCCGCCCGGGCGCAGCGTGGCCGCCATGACCCGGCGCCCGTCCGCGGCGGATGCCGTGGCGTTCTCCACCCACGCCGCCACGACGAGGCCGTCGGGGGCGGCGACGATCTGCGGCTCGTCGGCGTCGCGTTCCGGGTTGGACAGGGTCACCGGGGCCGACCACGAGCCGCCCGGCGCCCGTCGCGCCGCCTTGATCACGTCGATGTCGGCGGTACGGCGTTCCGCCCACACCACGGTCGCCGTGCCCGCGCCGTCGATGGCCGCTTGCTGCTGGCTGGCCACCCCGTCCGGGGCGGACACCGTCGCCGGTGGTGTCCACGACGCCGCCTGTGCGGGAAGCGTGGTGACCGCGCTCGTGGTGGTGACCACCGCCGTCACCACGGCCAGCCTGAATGCGATGCGACTGCGCGCTTGCGTCATCGACTGTCCCTTTCCGGCCGCCATGGGTGGCGGCCTCCGCCCTCGAGCAGTCCCTCCCGGCCGGTCGTGCCTGCCGGGCGGAACATCGTGCTCCTGCTGTGCTCAGCGGCCGACCCACGCGCGCCAGACCCGGCGCCGCGTGGCCGCGGTGACCCCCGCCGAGCGCAGCGCCCGGCGGGCCCGCAACGCGGCCGGCAGCATCCGAAGCGTCTCGCTGAGCACTCGTAAACGCAACGACGGACGGAAGTTCGGGGTGCGTGGAGCGGGCCGGAAGGGCAGCAGCGCAGTGATGGCGGCGAACCTGGCCAGCTCGGTGACCGCGACGCGCGCCGGGGCGCAGCGCAGCAGCATCACGAGCCGGTTCCGCTCGTTCCACCGGTGGAAATCCGGTGACCCGATGGCCGCGCTGGCCCCGTGCAGGTGCCGCACGGTGGCGTGCGGCACGGACACCACGCGCCACCCGCCCAGCCGCAGCCGCCACGAGGTGTCGGTGTCCTCGTAGTAGCAGAAGAAGTCGGCGGGAACGCCGCCGACGGCGCGCAGCGAGCTGGTGCGCAGCAGGGCGGCACCGCCGCAGAACCCGAACACCTCGCTGGTGACCGTGCTGGCCAGGTCCTGCCCGTACCCGAGCGGGGTCAGCGCGACGCCGACCGACTGCGTGCGACCGGACGGATCGACCAGGCGGGCGCTGGCCGCCGCCGCACGCTCGTCGCCGTCGAGCGCGTTCTCCAGCAGCGACAGCCATTCCGGGCTCGGTACGGCGTCGTCGTTGAGCCAGGCGACGTAGCGCGTCTTCACCAGGGGAAGAGCGGCGGCGAGAGCCCCGGCGTAGCCGGTGTTGCGGTCGAGGCGAAGCACTTCGGGACGGGCGGGATGCCCGGCGAGCAGTTCGGCGGTGCCGTCGTCGGAGGCGTTGTCGACCACCAGCAGCCGATGCGGTCGCTGCTGGGCGGACAACGCGTCCAGGCAGTCGCCGATGTGGGCAGCACCGCGCCAGGTCACGACCACCACGGTGGTCGACACTTCGGTGTCCGCCACGACCAGGAGAATAGGCGCATGCCGGAGCTGCTGGTGATCGCGGAGCAACTGTTCGCCCCGGTACCCGGTGGCACCGGCCGCTACACCGAGCAGTTGATCCCCGCGCTGGTGGCCACCGCGCCGAAGGGGTGGACCGTGGGCACGGTGGTGTGCCGCCATGCGGACGTCACCAGGGCGAGGTTCCAGGGCGCAGGCGAGCCCAAAGTGCTGCGGCTGCCGCGACGGGCCATGACGCTGCTGTGGCAGTACGGCGTGCGGTACTGGCCGGGTGGGCGGGACGTTGCGGCCGTGCACGCCCCGACCCCGTTCGCGCCGCCCGCCAAACCGCGGGGTGCTCGGCTGACCGTCACGGTGCACGACACGGTGCCGTGGACGCACCCGGAAACCCTCACGCCGCGTGGCGTTCGCTGGCACAAGTCGGTGATCGCGCGGGCATTCCGGGTGGCTGACGCCGTGGTGGTGCCGACCCGGGCGGTCGCCGACGATCTCCGGATGCGGGTCGGCGGCCCGGCACGCATCGAAGTCGTGCCGCATGCCGCCGCGGATCTGTTCGCCGATCCGCAGGCCGGCCACGCCCGGCCGTCCGATCTGCCCGGCCGCTATCTGCTGGCGGTCGGCACGATCGAGCCGCGCAAGGGCATCGACGTGCTGATCGGTGCCCTGGCCCGGCTGCGCAGCGCGGGGGAGGAGCCGCCGCCGCTGGTCCTGGCAGGCCCGCAGGGCTGGGGCGGGCTGGACCCGCTTGCCCTGGCCGAGCGGCGCGGCCTGCCCACAGGTGCCGTGCGGGTGCTGGGGGCGGTGCCGGACGCCGCGCTGGCGGGCACGGTGCTCGGCGCGACGATCGTGGTCGTGCCGAGCCGGGCGGAAGGGTTCGGCCTGCCGGTGCTGGAGGCCATGGCCGCCGGGGTTCCCGTGGTGCATTCCGACGTGCCCGCCTTGGTCGAGGTCGGTGGTGGCGCCGGCGAGGTGGTGCCCGCCGGGGATGAGGGCGCGCTGGCCGCCTCGCTCCGCAAGCTGCTCGGTGACCAGCGCAGGCGCGCGGAGATGGCGGCCGCCGGGCGCCGCCGCGCCGCGGAGTTCTCCTGGCAGCGGACCGCAGAAGCCTTGTGGCGGCTGCACACGGACGCAAGCGGATTTGCCGGTTCCTGACCACCGCAGGGAACGCTCGTCGTAGTCTTCGGATCATGCTGGCCGAGCCCAAGGTGCTCATCGACGCCACGGCCGTGCCCGCCGACCGCGGCGGGGTCGGCCGGTACGTCGATGCGCTGATCGCCGCGCTGGATGCCGACGGGGCGTCCCTCGTGGTGGTCTGCCAGGCCCGGGACGAGCACTTCTACGGCGAGATCGCGCCGAACGCCGACGTGGTCGCCGCGCCCGCGGCGATCGCCCGGCCGCCGGTGCGGCTGGCCTGGGAACAAGTGGGCTTTCCCCGGCTGATCGCCAAGCTGGGCGTCGACGTGGTGCACAGCCCGCACTACACCATGCCGCTGGCGGCCAAGGCGGCGTCGGTGGTGACGCTGCACGACGCGACGTTCTTCACCGAGCCGGTACTGCACTCGGCGGTGAAGGTCCGGTTCTTCCGGGCATGGACGTCGATCTCGGTGCGGCGGGCGGACGGCTGCGTGGTGCCAAGCGAAGCGACCGCGCGGGAGCTGGCCGCGGTCGCCGACGCCGATCTCGGCAGGCTGGCCGTGATCCCGCACGGCGTGGACACCGACAGCTTCCACCCGCCGTCGGACGAGGAAGTGCGCCAGGCGCGGGCCGCTGCCGGGCTGGGCGAGCAACCGTACGTGGCTTTTCTCGGGGCGTTGGAGCCCCGCAAGAACGTGCCCGCGCTGATCCGCGGGTTCGTGCAAGCCGTGCGCGACCGGCCCGATCCGCCCGCGCTGGTGCTCGCGGGTCCGCCGGGATGGGACGACCGGATCGCCAAGGCCCTCGCGGTGGTCCCGCCGCACGTGCGGGTGATCCGCGCCGGGTACCTGCCGTACCGGTGCTTGGCCGGGTACCTCGGCGGGGCCGAGCTGGTGGTGTATCCGAGCCTCGGCGAGGGTTTCGGGCTGCCGGTGCTGGAGGCAATGGCCTGCGGTGCCTGCGTGCTCACCACCCGGCGGCTGGCGCTGCCGGAGGTCGGCGGGGACGCGGTGGCCTACTGCGGGGTGGGCGCCGGCGACGTCGCGGCGGCGTTGGCCGAGCTGCTCGACGACCCGGGCAGACGAGCCGAGCTTGCCGCCGCAGCCGTGCTACGGGCGAAGGAATTCAGCTGGCGGGCCAGCGCACAACGTCATCGTGACGTGTACGAGCGGGCCGCCCGAGCCCGGTCGAGGAGCAGATGAGGCCGCCGAGAACAATGTCGCGCGTGACTGCTGCCAGTACCCGCTACGGCGACCGGGTCGCCGTGGTCACCGTGACCTACACCTCCGGCGACGTCCTGGAACGGTTCCTGGACACGCTGGTGAAGGCGTCGTCGCGCGAGGTCACCGTGGTGCTGGCGGACAACGGGTCGTCCGACGAGGCGCCGCAGCGTGCCGCCCGCGAGCGGGAGAACGTGCGCGTGCTGCCCACCGGGGGGAACCTGGGCTACGGCACCGCGGCCAACCGCGGCGTGGCCGAGCTGGACGATTCCTTCGGGTGGGTGGTCATCGCCAATCCGGACCTGGAGTGGGAGCCGGGGTCGCTGGACGAGCTGCTGGCGGCCGCCGAGCGGTGGCCGCAGGGTGGCGCGTTCGGCCCGTTGATCAGGGAGGCGGACGGGTCGATCTACCCGTCGGCGCGCAGCCTGCCGTCGCTGGTGCGCGGCGCCGGGCACGCGATCTTCGCCGACATCTGGCCGAACAACCCGTGGACCAAGGCCTACCTGCAGACGACCAGCCAGCCGAGGGAGCGCACCGCCGGCTGGCTGTCCGGGTCCTGCTTGCTGCTGCGCAGGCAGGCGTTCGAGGACGTCGAGGGGTTCGACGAGCGCTTCTTCATGTACTTCGAGGACGTCGACCTCGGTGAGCGGCTGACCAGGCGCGGATGGCTCAACGTGTACGTGCCGAGCGCCCAGGTGATGCACATCCAGGGGCACGCGACGTCCCGGGAGACCGAGGCGATGCTGATCGCCCACCACGACAGCGCCTACCGGTACCTGGCCAACAGGTACTCGCATCCGTTGCTGCGGCCGATGCTGTGGCTGTTGCGGCTGGGGCTTGCCGTGCGCTTGCGGATCGCCTTGCGCAAGCGCACGCGCTCATCGTGACTCCGCGTTCGCGGCCACGTGAGTGGCGGCCGGGGTGATCGCTCCGCAAGCGGCGGACCGTCGGTGGTGTGCGTGGCGAAACCTGGGTGAGCGGTTGACCCGGCAGGCGTCACGGGCAGTGGCCTACGACGATGCCCCCGGTCGCTGGGCCGCGCCGGGTCAGCCGTTCAGCCGGTCCGCGACGTTGGTGCTTCGCCGCCGTTGCGTGGTGGTGGGCAGCAGGTCGTCGGTGTGCTCCTCGACCACGATCTCGTCCTCGGCCTGCTCGCCGTCCGCCTCGCCTGCGTTGTCCGAACCGTCGGCACCGCCGGCCTTCCCGGCCTGCTGACCGGGCGCAGGGATCTGCGTGGTCGGTGTCGACTCGGCCAAGTAGTCCTCGTCCTGTTCGCGGATCTCCTCGTCGGTGAGGATCGTCGTCGCATCCGGATCCACCGTGGCCGCCTCGGCGCCGCGCACCACCTCGCGGGGGATCTGCTGGGTGCTGGCGGCGTCCATCGGAGAGATCGCGTTGTCCGGCGTGACGACGTACGCGCCCCGCTCCCGGGCCCGCTTGAGCAACGCCTCTGCCCTGGCGAGAGGGTCCATCCCCGACCTCCTGCTCGACGGGCGCCCAGACGGTGAGGTGGTGCGCCCGTGCACCCCTCAAGAGTAGGCCGTCCAGGTGATCTCCGGCAGGGAAATCACGCCGTATCGGCCCACGTGTCGCCCATTTGGTGCTCGTGCAAACGTTGTGGAGCGATTGTGTCAGGATCGCTGGCATGAGTGACCACCCCCCAGCCGCGCTCCAGGCGAAACCCGACCCCGGAGCGGATGCCGTGGTGCTGGTCGGCGGCAAAGGGACCAGGCTGCGGCCGCTGACGCTGTCCACACCGAAACCGATGCTGCCGACCGCGGGTGTGCCGTTCCTGTCCCACCTGCTGTCCCGGATTCGCGCGGCGGGCATCCGCCACGTGGTGCTGGGCACGTCCTACCAAGCCGACGTGTTCTCCGAGTACTTCGGGGACGGTTCGCGGCTGGGGCTGGAGCTGGAGTACGTGGTCGAATCCGAGCCGCTGGACACCGCAGGTGCCATTCGCAACGTCGCGCACCTGCTGCGGGCCGACGACGTCCTGGTGTTCAACGGCGACATCCTCTCCGCCGCCAGCCCGCTGGATCTGCTGGCCACGCACCGCGACACCGGCGCGGACGTCACGCTGCACCTGGTCAAGGTGGACGACCCGAGTCGGTTCGGCTCCGTTCCGACCGACGCAGACGGCCGGGTGACCGCGTTCTTGGAGAAGACACCCAACCCGCCGACCGATCAGGTCAACGCCGGGTGCTACGTGTTCCGCCGGTCCGTCATCGACGAGATCCCGGCCGGGCGGCCGGTGTCGGTGGAGCGGGAGACGTTTCCGCAGCTGCTGGCCGCCGGACGGCACCTGCATGCCCACGTGGATTCGTCGTACTGGCTCGACGTCGGCACCCCCGCCGCATTCGTCAAGGGCTCGGCCGACCTGGTCCGGGGCATCGCACCGAGCGCGATGCTGACCGACGTGCCCGCGGAGCGCCTGGTGGACCCCGCCGCGTCGGTCGACCCGTCGGCCGTGGTGGACGGCGGATCGACGGTCGGTGCCGACGGGGTCGTCGCCGCAGGCGCGCGCGTGACCTCCTCGGTGCTGCTGGACGGCGTGCACGTGGCCGAAGACGCTGTGGTCGTGAACTCGGTGCTGGGCAAGGGCGCCGTCGTCGGACCGCGGACCGTGCTGCGCGGTGCCGTGCTCGGCGACGGGGCGCATGTCGGCGCGGACTGCGAACTGCTCGACGGCGTCCGAGTGTGGCCCGGTGTCGAGCTTCCGGACGGGGGCGTGCGGTTCTCCTCCGACGCGTGAACGGCCAGCCTCAAATAAGGCGTCTGCTCTTTAGCTGCGTGTATGGTGTGCGCCTTCGAGGGCCAAGCCGAGCGAACCTGACGTGTGTCAGGAAGCCGTGCATTAGCGTAGCTGTGGGCGGGGTTCAACTCCACCGAGCCGCGTCGATCTTGTCTGCGGCCTCGCTGACAGCCTGAACGATAGTCTGCAGGTGGGAAATTTTGTCGTCAAGTGACGTGAGTAAGTCGGCGGCATTCATCAGTGTAGAAGCGTGGTCGCCTAGATATTCTAATCTTCCAGCAGCTTCGCAAAGCATTGGTGCATAATCGGGTAGATTTGAAAGAATGTCTGATGCGCTGTAGAGGAGACCGACTATGTCGGGGTCCAATGCCGGTGTTCCGTGCCTCAATTGATTGAGTTCGTCGAGTAATTCGCGCATCAAAAGTGCTGCATCGGCGTCGATCCTCTCGAGGCGTTCTAGCGTTTCTTTGATGTCACGATCGCGGTCCTTGATGGCTTGCGTGATGAGATCTACCAGCCTGTCCTCCGTGATCCCGCGCAACCCTCGGAGTGTGGCCACCTTCCCTTTCTCTCGGTCTTGTTTCCATTTCTCTAATAACTCGATAGGATAGCGTCTTGCCGCGCCGGGTTCGTCGATTGTCTTGTGGTGGACTGTGCAGAGGAATATCAAATTGTCGAAGGAGTTGCGCTCCTCGTCGGTCATGCTGGCGACGTACCGTTCTCCTCCTTGCTTTGCTGCTCGAATATGAGCAATCTCCAGGGCCGGCTTGAACTTCCCGTCTACCTTTCTAAGCAATGGTTCACCGCAGTCTGGCCAATAGCATGTTCCTCCGCTCAATAGCGTTAATGCCGCTCGGTCGGCGCGAGAATAGTTGCGGGAGTTGGTCACAATGTCTCCTTTTTGGGTAAAGCTTATTCTTACAAGTAATACTAGCGAAAGAGAAAGCGTGTCCCAATATTTGATTCGGGTTCCACTCAATTGGCCTGCCCCGGTAATCCGGGGCGGCGAGCTCGCTCGGTAGGTCTGCTACGGTGACTTGCCGAAGTGAGGCCGGACGATGTCACAGCGATGCCCCGGGGAGGGGCACTGCTATTGCACTGTATGGAAGGTCGCTGCGAGCGCTGATTCCGTCATCTACTCGCGGGCCAGGGCTGCCTGCACGATGCGCAGGGCTTCCGCGCGGTCGAGGCCGAGGCCGTCGATGATGCGCACGTATTCGGCTGCGGCTTCCGCTGCGCGCTGCCTGGCCGCGTTGCCCTGCGCGCTGACGAACGTGCCTGCCCGGCCGCGGGTGTCCACCAGGCCCGCCGCCTCCAGCTCTCGATAGGCGCGCGCCACGGTGTTGGGAGCGATGCCCAGGTCGGCGGCGAGCGCACGAACCGTAGGCAGTTTCGTGCCCGCCGGAAGCCGTCCGTCGCCGATCTGAGCCGCCAGCGCGCTGCGGACCTGTTCGAACGGCGGCACGGGGGAGTCCGGGTCGATGTGCAGCCGCAGCGTCATCCGGCACCAACCCCCGCGGCCCGGTGAGCGGCACGCACCGCAGCCAGCAACGGCAGCAAGTCCTCGCTCCCGTCCGGCAGCCCGTCCACCGGCCACCAGCGCAGGTCGTCCGATTCGTCGCTGCGCACCGGCTGTGCACCTGGCGGCGCCCAGGCAACGAACCGCACGTCCAGATGCCGGGTCGGCACGCCCAGCGAGCAGGTGATCGGATGCACGTCGAGGTGGACCGGCTCGGGCGCGAACCGCAGCCCGGCGATCCCGGATTCCTCGGCCGCCTCCCGCGCGGCCGCCGCGGCCAGCGATTCGTCGCCCGGCTCGCAGTGGCCGCCCAGCTGCAACCACCTGCCCACCCGCGGATGCAGGGTGAGCAGCACGTTCTCGCCGCCGTGGTCGAGCACCACCGCCGACGCAGTGAGGTGGCCGGCCGCGCACGAACGGGCACACGCATCGGGGCGTGCGGCCAGGAACGCCAGGTACGCCTGGCGCAGCGACTCCTGCTCATGCGTCGGCGGACGCCACGAACCGAGCAGGTCGACGGCGGCGGAGTGCAGGCTCACAGCTCGATCAATCCCTCCTCGTGCGGCCGCGGCGGCCGTGGCTGGGACAGGTCCCCTGCCTCCGGCGCCGGCCTGCCGATCGCGACCGCGCCGAGCGGATACCAGTCGTCGCCCAGGCCGAGCACGTCGCGGGCGGTCGGCGCGGCGAAGATCGTCGAACCGACCCAGCACGAGCCGAGCCCTTCGGCGGCCAGCGCCACCAGCAGCGCCTGCACGGCGGCACCACCCGCCACGGTGAACATAGTGTGCTCGCACGCGGCACGCCGCTGGTCGGGATACGCGTGCGCCCCCTCGGGCACCAAGAACGGCACGATCAGCTCGGGCGCACGGCGAAGCAGGTCGCCGCGCGCCAGCCGCTTCTCGATCTGCTGCGGCGTGAACCCGTCCCCTTCCAGGTCCGCCCGCCATACCTCGCGCATGGCGTCGAGCAACCGGGTACGCAGCTGCGCGTCGCGCAGCCACAGGAACCGCACCGGCTTGGTGTGATGCGGAGCCGGTGCGGTCAACGCCGCGCCGACTGCCCTGCGTACCGCATCGGGATCGACCGGCTCGTCGCTGAACGCCCGCACCGAGCGGCGCACCAGCACCGCCTGCTTGCGGCCCTCGGCCATCGCCTCGGCCGTCCCCAGCCGGAACAGGTCCTGCTCGGCGGGCCGGATCAGGTCCTGCGCGGACGACCCGTCGTCGACGATGGTCAGCCCGCGCACCACCGCCACCGGCACGCCGCGCAACTTGCCCTTGACCAAGTCCGCGGCCGCGGCCAGTTCGTCGGCCACCGCGACCTCGGTGACCTGCAGCTCGTTGCCGTGCGCATCGGTCTGCCCGGCGTAGGAGTGCAGCACCCGCAGCCCGGATGCGCCGATGGCGACGTCGGTTTGCCCGACCCGCCACGCGCGGCCCATGGTGTCCGTGATCACCACGGCGACTTCCACGCCAAGCCGTTCGCGCAGGCCGTTGCGCAGCGCCTTCGCCGAAGCGTCCGGGTCACTGGGCAGGACGGCGATCTCCCCGGTGGCCACGTTGGACGCGTCCACGCCGGAGGCGGCCTGCACGATGCCCAGCTTGTTCTCGGTGATGTGGGTCTGCCGGTAGGTGGCCAGGATGCGCCGCGATTCCTCCGCGACCAGCCGCCTGCGCACCGCCTCGCGCTGCTCGGCATCGCCGTCGACCCGGTGGATCATGCCTTCCACCTTGGAGAGCACCTTGCTGGTGACCACGACGACGTCGCCCGACCGCAGCCACGGCGCGGCCTGCGCGATGGCGCCGGTCAGATCGTCGCCGGGCCGGAACTCCGGCAAGCCGGTCACCGGCAGGATCTCCACCTTGTCGGCCGCGTGGTCGCCGGTGTGCTGACCGGCGGGTTCCCGGACGTCCCTGCTCATGGCCGCACCCCCGCCAGATCGAACGCCGCGCGCACCATGGCCGCGGTGGCATCCGGGCCGGACATGATCAGCGGCACGTCACGCACCTCGACTCCCGGGACGTCGGCGCGCTCGCCCTCGGCGATGAGCCACCCGTCGAGCAGCCCCTCGGCGGCGTCGTCCTTGCGTGCGCCGTAGTGGCGGCCCACCGCCTCGGCGGTGGTGTCCACCCCGATCGCGGCCAGGCAGGCGTCCGCCATCCCGCGCAGCGGCCGCCCGCCGATGATGGGGGAGACGCCGACGACCGGTGCCGACGCCGACCGCAGCGCCGCTTTCACCCCGGGCACGGCCAGCACGGTGCCGATCGACACCACCGGGTTCGACGGGGCCAGCAGGATCACGTCGGCACCGGCAATCGCCTCCAACACGCCCGGTCCCGCCTTGGCCTCGTCGGCGCCGACCGGGACGAACGCGTGCGCGGGCAGCTTGGCCCGGTAGCGCACCCACCACTCCTGGAAGTGGATCGCCCGCCGTTCGCCGGACGACGGCAGATCCACCACCACGTGGGTCTCCACCCGGTCGTCGCTCATCGGCAGCAACGTCACGCCCGGCCGCCACCGGTCGCACAGCGCCTCGGTGACCGCGGACAGCGGATAGCCGGCGCGCAGCATGCGCGAGCGGATCAGGTGGGTGGCGATGTCCTTGTCGCCCAGTGCGAACCAGTCCGCGTCCGCGCCGTAGGCCTTCAGCTCGTTCGAGACGGTCCACGTCTCGTCACGCTGGCCCCAGCCGCGTTCGGTGTCGCTGCCGCCGCCCAGGGTGTACATGCAGGTGTCCAGGTCGGGGCAGATGCGCAAGCCGTGCAGCCAGATGTCGTCCCCGGTGTTGACCACCGCAGTGATCTGGTGCTTTGTCTCGGTGTCCGGGGCGCCGACCGGCGGCAGGCCCAGTGCCGCCTTCACCCCGAGCAGGAAGCGTGCTCCGCCGACCCCGCCGACGATGACTGTGACCTTCACCCTGCCGATCCTCGCACGGCGGGCGAACCGGCGGGGCCGGTGGCGGGTCGGCAGCTCACTTCGCGGGACGCTGGCGGAAGACGAAGTACCGTTGCTGGTACGACCCGCATTCGCGGCAGAGGCGGTCGGCGGGCGCTCGGCCGATCCGGTCCGCCGGCTGTGCCGGGTGTGCTCCGTCGCATGCGCGAGCGTGAGACGGCTCACGAAGCGGGGCCGCGCCGGGCCGCCGCGGCGTTTCGTGGTGACAGGACATCGACCCGAGAGGTGCAGTTGACCTTGCCGAATCGGAGAGTGGGCGCGGCAGGGAAAGCCGACCTCCTCCCGCGAGAGTGTCGCGGTCGGCGTAATCTGCGGCTAACCCGGACGTGCCGCACTCCGCAGTGACTCAAGGAGAGCCCAGTGACCTACGTGATCGCCGAGCCCTGCGTCGACGTGCTCGACAAGGCGTGCATCGACGAGTGCCCCGTGGACTGCATCTACGAGGGCGAGCGGATGCTCTACATCCACCCGGACGAATGCGTCGACTGTGGTGCTTGTGAGCCGGTCTGTCCGGTCGAGGCCATCTACTACGAGGACGACGTGCCCGACGAGTGGGCGGCCTACACCCAGGCCAACGCGGACTTCTTCGAGAAGCTGGGGTCGCCTGGCGGCGCGGCGAAGGTCGGCAAGGTGGCCGACGACCCGCAGTGGATCAAGGACCTGCCGCCGCAGGGCGAATGATCCCGGGCGTGGCAGGGTGGGCCGACCGGTGAGCCGCCGCACGCCTGTAGCGTTGCCCGACTTCCCGTGGGACAAGCTGCGCCCGTACCGCGAGAAGGCCGCGCGGCATCCCGACGGGGTGGTCGACCTGGCCATCGGGACACCGGTCGACCCGGTCCCGGCCAGTGTGCAGGCCGCGCTGTCCTCGGTGGCCGAGATCCCCGGATACCCGTACACCTACGGCACGGCGGAACTGCGCGCCGCCGTGGTCGGCGCGCTGGCCCGAAGGCACGGGATCACCGGCGTAGATCCCGCGGCGGTGTTGCCGACGATCGGCTCCAAGGAACTGGTCGCCTGGCTTCCTCGCCTGCTCGGCGTGGGCGGCGGTGACCTGGTGGTGATCCCCGAGCTGGCGTATCCCACCTACGAGGTCGGGGCCGTTCTGGCCGGCGCGACGGTGCTGCGCGCGGACAGCCTGTTCGCCATCGGCCCGCAGCGGCCGGCACTGGTGTGGCTGAACTCGCCGGCGAACCCCACCGGCCGGGTGCTCGGGGTCGAGCACCTGCGCAAAGTGGTTGAGTGGGCTCGCGAGCGCGGCACGATCGTGGTGTCCGACGAGTGCTACCTGGCGCTGGGCTGGGAGACCGAACCGCTGTCGATCCTGCACCCGGACGTCTGCGGCGGTTCGCACGAGGGTCTGCTGGCGGTGCACTCGCTGTCGAAGTCGGCGAACATGGCCAGCTACCGCGCCGGTTTCGTGGTCGGCGACGTCGAGCTGATCCGGGCGTTGCACGAGGTGCGGCGGCACGCGGGCATGATCGTGCCCCGGCCGGTGCAGGAGGCGATGCGCGTGGCGCTGAACGACGACGACGCGCTGCGGGCGCAGCGCGAGCGGTACGCCAAGCGCCGCGAGGTGCTCAGGTCCGCGTTGCTCGGCAACGGGTTCTCCATCGACCACTCGGAAGCCGGCCTGTATTTGTGGGCGACCAGAGGCGAGGACGCCTGGCAGACGGTCGACTGGCTGGCCGAGCGCGGCATCGTGGTGGCGCCCGGCACGTTCTACGGTCCCCGCGGTGAGCAGCATGTGCGGATGTCGCTGACCGTCACCGACGAGGGCGCTCAGGTGGCCGCGGCCCGGCTGGCGTTTTGACCCGCCGACGGCGGCGCTGGGCAGCCGGAGCGCGCCGACGGGCCGGAGGGGTCGACCCGCGGAGGTGGACCGCTGGCCGCACACGGTGCAGCGCGCCGACGGGCCGGAGGGGTCGACGCCGAAGTGGAACGCCGAGCGCCGGGCGCGGCGGCCCCAGGCCTCTCTGCGCGGCCACCGCGCCCCGCGCGGGCTCAGTCGTTGGCGTGCAGCGCGGCGTTGAGCTCGATCCCGGCTCCTTCGCGCCGCACCACTTCGACGGCGCCGGTCTCGGAGTTGCGGCGGAACAGCACCCCGGAAATGCCGGACAGCTCCCGCGCCTTCACCGTCGTGCCGTCGAAGCTCACCTTGGTGCCTGCCGTGACGTACAGCCCGGCCTCCACCACCGAGTCGTCGCCGAGCGAGATGCCGATTCCCGCGTTGGCGCCGATCAGGCAGCGCTTGCCGACCGAGATGACCTCCTTGCCGCCGCCGGACAGCGTGCCCATGATCGACGCGCCGCCGCCCAGGTCCGAGCCGTCGCCGACGACGACACCGGCCGAGATGCGGCCCTCGACCATCGAGGCGCCCAGCGTCCCGGCGTTGTAGTTGACGAAGCCTTCGTGCATCACCGTGGTGCCGGGCGCCAGGTAGGCCCCCAGGCGCACCCGGTCGGCGTCGGCGATGCGGACCCCGGTGGGCACCACGTAGTCGACCATGCGCGGGAACTTGTCCACGCCGTAGACGGTCACCGGGCCGCGAGCGCGCAGCCGCATCCTGGTCGCCTCGAACCCCTCCACCGGGCACGGCCCGAAATTGGTCCACACGACGTTGTTCAGCAGACCGAACACCCCGTCGAGGTTCTGCCCGTGCGGCGGGACCAGGCGGTGTGACAGCAGGTGCAACCGCAGGTAGACGTCGTGCGCGTCGGCGGGCGGGGCGTCCAGCCTGCCGATCGTGGTCCGCACTGCGACGACCTCGACGCCGCGGTCGGTGTCCGGGCCGACCAGCGCCGCGGCCGAGGCCCCCAGTGCGCTCTCGGCTTCCTCGCGGGACAGGCGCTGGGTCCCGGCCTCCTCGGACGCAGGCACCAGCTTCGGCTGGACGTACCAGGTGTCCAGCACCGTGCCGTCGGTGGTCACCGTGGCGAGGCCGACGCCGGTGGCGCCGGTGGTCTGCGGATCAGGCGGCAGCTGGCTCACTGAACGATCTCCTCGAGTTCGGCTTGCACATCCTTCACGGCCTGCGCGATCGTCTCCAGCGCGCGATAGCAGGCCGAGGTGGACTTCGGGCGCTGATTGTCGCAGCGACCCTGGTTGAACTCCCGCACCGCGCGGGTCATCTGGCGGCCCGGATCACGCAAGCTCTCGTGGTTGATCCGGCCTGCGGCGCTCACCGTGCGGGCGGCGTTGGCGATCTGCGTGACGTACTTCTCGCACAAGCGGGGCGCTTGGCCGCGCGGGTCGGTATGGCAGGTGTCCACGGCGAGGGCGCGGACCTTCTGCTGCAGCGACGGCAGGTCGACGGGTTCTTCCTCGGCGCTGTCGGTGCCACATCCGGCGAGCACGGCAACCACCGCGGCGGCACCGGCCACCAGGCGTCCTACGGGCTTCACAGCCACCACCGTAGTGCGCCGGTAGGGTTCGGCTATGCCCGAGTTGGACTTGCGTGCCGATCCGGTGGAGATCACCGCCGCCCTGGTGGACGTTCCCAGCGAATCGGGCCAGGAAGCGGCCGTCGCCGCCCTCGTCGAGGCGGCGTTGCGCAAGCACGCCCCGCACCTGGAAGTGGTGCGCGACGGCAACGCGGTGCTGGCTCGCAGTCGGCTCGGGCGGCCGCGCCGGGTGGTCTTCGCCGGCCACCTGGACACCGTGCCGGAGAACGGCAACCTGCCTCTGCGGCGGACCGGCAGCGGGCCGGACGAGGTCCTGCACGGCCTGGGCACGGTCGACATGAAGGCCGGGGACGCCGTCTTCCTGTCGCTGGCCGCCACCGTCACCGAGCCCCGGCACGACGTGACGTTCGTGTTCTACGACTGCGAAGAGATCGACGCCTCCCGCAACGGCCTCAACCGCATCCAGGCCAACCGGCCGGAGTGGCTGCGCGGGGATCTGGCCGTGGTCGGCGAGCCGTCCAACGCCGTCATCGAGGGCGGCTGCCAGGGCACGCTCCGGGTGCAGCTGCGCTTGGCCGGCAAACGGGCACACACCGCGCGGGCGTGGATGGGCACGAACGCGATCCACGCCATGGCCGAGCCGTTGCGCCGGCTGGCCGAGTACCAGCCCCGGCAGGTGGAGATCGACGGGCTGCTTTACCGGGAAGGCCTGCAGGCGGTCGCCGTCGAGGGAGGGGTGGCGGGCAACGTGGTGCCGGACGAGGCGACACTGACCATCAACCATCGGTTCGCCCCCGATCGCAGCCCGCAGCAGGCGCTGGAGCACCTGCGCGAAGTGTTCGACGGCTACCAGCTGACCGTGGTGGACGAGGCGGCCGGGGCGCTGCCCAGGCTGAGCGAGCCCGCGGCCGCGGAACTGGTCCGGGCCGCCGGGGGCAGGCCGGTGGCCAAACTGGGGTGGACGGACGTGGCCAGGTTCGCCGCGCTCGGCATGCCCGCGGTGAACTTCGGGCCGGGTGATCCGACGCTGGCGCACACCAAGGAGGAGCACGTGCGCGCGGCCGAGATCGGCAAGGTCGCCGAGGTGCTGCGGACGTTCCTGACCGGTCGCTGACTGCGCTGCGGGCCGGCACACCGGGTCACGGTCCGGTGGAGGCGCTACCCGGCGACGGCGGCCGCGAAGTTACGCTTCAACACCCTCGCACCCGACACCGCCGCCCGCCGTGATCACAGCTTTTCGACGGAGGAGAAACGCGTGGCAGAACCAGGCGCGAACGCTGAGTACACCTACCCCGAGCACCCGCGGGAGAAGCACAAGGGGCCGGTCGTGCTGCGCGGTGCACGGCGCCGCGAGGCGACCACCACCGACCAGCGGCTGCTGGACCAGCGCGGACCGTCGGACTGGGTGCACACCGACCCGTGGCGGGTGCTGCGCATCCAGGCGGAGTTCACCGAGGGCTTCGGCGCGCTCGCCGAGCTGCCCCGCGCGGTGACGGTCTTCGGATCGGCGCGCACCAAGCGGGACGAGCCGGAGTACGAGCTGGGCATGCGGATCGGCCGCGCGGTCGCCGAGGCGGGGTTCGCGGTCATCACCGGCGGCGGGCCGGGCACCATGGAGGCGGTCAACCGGGGCGCATCGGAAGCCGGCGGGCTGAGCGTCGGGCTGGGCATCGAGCTGCCGTTCGAGCAGGGGCTCAACCCGTGGGTCGAGCTCGGCGTGAACTTCCGGTACTTCTTCGCCCGCAAGACGATGTTCGTCAAGTACTCGCAGGCGTTCATCTGCCTGCCGGGCGGCTTCGGCACCCTGGACGAGCTGTTCGAGGCGCTGTGCCTGGTGCAGACGAAGAAGGTCACCAAGTTCCCGGTGGTGCTGTTCGGCACGCAGTACTGGGGCGGCCTGTACGAGTGGATCAAGAGCACGGTGCTCGGCGAGGGCAAGATCAGCCTCAAGGACATGGACCTGCTGCACCTGACCGACGACGTGGACGACGCGGTGCGCGTGGTGCAGGAGGCGTACCGGGCGTGGGAGGAGACCCACTAAACCCGAGTGCCGCGCCACGACGCGGCTCAGGACGGCGGAAACGAAGGCACGACCACTTGGTCGCTGGTGCAGGGCGGCATCGTGATCCCTCGCGGTCGTCACCCGTGCGGAGGCGCTCGGTTGTAGCGGATCACGCGCCGTCTGCGCGGACGTCTGGGGTAGTAGCGGCGGCGCGACCGGCTGTTGGGTCGTGGCGTGGCGCTGGCCAGTCGTACCGGCGGCTACTCGGTGGCGGCGAGCTCGTGGTGGATGTGCGCGAGCTGCAGGGCTGATTCGGCGTCCGGCAGCCGGAGAGCGGCGGTGACTTTGCTGTCGGTCACGCGGAAGATCGTCGCCCCGGTATCGGAGCCGCATCGCCCGGCCACTGGGCGTCCTGCTCGACGACCGCGAGACTGATCTTGTGCCACTTGCGAGGCGTCAGCCGGATGCCGGACCGTTGCACCCACCCGGCGAACTCGTCCGGTGTGATCCGCCGGCTCCGCGCGGCCCGAGGACGACGACCGGGTCACCGACGGTTTCGGCGGCACGGCGCAGGTCCCCGGCGTTCACCGCCTCGTACCACTGCTCGAGGGCGTACTTGAGTGCCGGCTCCATGGGAGCGAAGCGTACGCACCGCATGGGCTTTGCCGGTACGCGTGCTGCGGGTATCGGTGCAAGCGCGCCACGAACGCACCGTGGTTGCGGCGCGAAACTCCCCGCCCGGCGCCTGGCCAAGGCGCCCGGCCCGTCGGTGTCGTCTCGCAGTCGTCTCGGAGTCGTCTCGCAGTCGTCTCGCAGTCGTCTCGTGCCTGTCTCGCGTCTATGCCGCGGCGGCTTCGTCCGGCCGCTTGTGGTAGCGGTCGACGTACTCCTGGTCGGACAGCTCGAGGATGGCGTACATGATCTCGTCGGTGACCGCACGGCGGACCGCCGGCGAGGACTCCAAGCCCCGGTAGCGGGAGAAGTCCAGCGGTTCGCCGAACCGCACCGTCACCTTCGCCAGGCGCGGGATGCGCTTGCCGACCGGGAGCACCTTTTCGGTGCCGATCAGCGCCACCGGGATCACCGGGGCGCCGGTGACCAGGGCCAGCTGCGCAACCCCGGTGTGCCCGCGGTGCAGTTTGCCGTCCCGCGAGCGGGTGCCCTCCGGGTAGATGCCGAACGCCTCCCCAGCTTCCAGTACCTTCCTGGCCGCGTTGAGGGCCTGCAGGCCGGCGTAGGCGTTGCCCCGCTCGACCGGGATGAAGCCGAGCGCGGACAGGAACGCCGCGAACATGCGGCCGCGCAGGCCCTTGCCGCGGAAGTACTCCGCCTTGCCGAGGAACTTCACCGGGCGCGGGGCGACGAACGGGATGACCCAGGTGTCGATGGCCGCACGATGGTTGGCCGCCACGATCAGCGGCCCGGTGCGCGGGACCCGGTCCGCTCCTTCGACGACCGGCCGGTAGACGAACCGGGCGATGGGCGCGAGAACATTCCGGATGATTTGCTGCAGCGCGCTGCGCGCGTCCATGACCACATCCTTTGCGGCTGAGGGGTACGCCTTCCAGGATGGCACGAACGGCGCCGGCGACCCACCGCCGAGGTGAGAGGTTACGGAGCGTTCACCGCGCTTAGCATCGCCGTTATGCAGCACGTGCAATTCGGCAGCCGCGTCCTGCCATCCGACCGCCCGTCGGTGATGGCCATCGTCAACCGCACCCGCGACTCGTTCTTCGACCGGGGGGCGACGTTCGAGGAGGCCGCGGCTCTGGCCGCGGTGGATCGCGCGGCCGCCGAGGGCGCGGACATCGTCGACATCGGCGGCGTGCGGGCCGGAGCGCACGGCGAGGAAGTGGACGTGGCGGAGGAGATCCGCCGGGTCGTCGGCCTGGTGGCCGCGGTCCGGGAGCGGCACCCCGACCTGGTGATCAGCGTGGACACCTGGCGGCACGAGGTGGCCAGGGAGGTGTGCGCGGCCGGCGCGGATCTGCTCAACGACACCTGGGGCGGTGCCGACCCGCGGCTGGCCGAGGTCGCCGCCGAGTTCGGGGTCGGGCTGGTGTGCTCGCACACCGGGGGAGTCCGGCCGCGCACCGACCCGCACCGGGTGCACTACGCCGACGTGGTCGCGCAGGTGGTGGACGAGCTGTGCGCCAGCGCCGAGCGGATGGTGGCGATCGGCGTGCCCCGGCACGGCGTGCTGATCGACCCCACCCACGACTTCGGCAAGAACACCTGGCACGGGCTGGCGTTGCTGCGGCACGCCGACCGGCTGGTGGAGACCGGATGGCCGGTGCTGATGGCGCTGTCGAACAAGGACTTCATCGGGGAGACGCTCGGCGGGTTGCCGCCGGAAGAGCGGTTGGAGGGAACCTTGGCGGCCACCGCCGTGGCGGCCATGGCCGGTGCACGTGTGTTCCGTGCCCACCAGGTGCGGGCCACGCGCCGCGTGGTGGACACCGTCGCGAGTATCCGCGGGGACCGGCCGCCGGGGCGGGTGCTGCGCGCGCTCGCCTGAGCCGTGCTGCTCCGAACACCCGGAAGTGGGCGGCTGCCCACACGGTCGCCGTGACGGATGCTGACTGCCGCGCCCGAGTTGCATTGCTCCGAGGGCGAAGAAAAGGCGAGCTGCTGGCAGCCGTACCCGGGGCGTGCGTGAGCGCCTACCCCTTCGGCGCTTCCCACACCCTGGCAGCTGCGCCATGGGGGTCGTGTTGCACGTCGCTGCCGATGGCCTGGACCTGATCACTGGCAGCCGCGCCCGTGAGGGTTGTGCCCCGGCGTGCGAGATCACCGGCGAGGTGGTCCGCTGGCAGCCGCTCCTGTGGGGGCGTGCGCTTCAGCTGAATCACGTCTGTTCGAACGCACGGGCGACGCTGTCGATCCAGCGGGTCGCGCGGAGACGCGGGCGTGCTGCCCACGGCCGCCCGGTGAGCGCTTGCGATCCCTTTCGTCGGTGGGATGTGCCACGATCGGGGGCGTGGGAACAGCGCTGGTGTATCTGGTCGTGATGCTGCTGGTTGCGGCCGTGGTGTTCCTGCTCGCCTCGCTGGTGTTCGGGCGCGGGGAGGAGCTGGAGCCGCTGCCACCCGGGGTGTCACCGACGCGGTTGCCCGAGCGGGACATCACCGGCGCCGATCTCGCCCAGGTGCGGTTCCAGCCGGTGCTGCGCGGCTACAAGATGTCGGAGGTGGACTGGGTGCTGCAACGCGTCGGCGCGGAGCTGGACGCGCTGCGCACCAGGCTCGCCGAGCTCGATCCGTCGCAGGCGCACGGCTACCCGCACCCCGAGCGCGGCGACCAGCGGTGAACCACCGGATCCGGCTGACCATGGCGGTGCCGGTGGCGGCTCCGGTGTCGTACGTGTGGGCGGCGGTGACGGACTGGCCCCGGCAGTCGGAGTGGATTCTGGGCACGACGGTGCGGGTGGTCGCGGGCGACGGCCGCAGCGTCGGCTCGCGTGTGCACGCCTACACCGGATGGCGACCGTTCGGGCTGCTGGACACCATGCGCGTGACCGTGTGGGAGCCGCCGCACCGGGTCGAGGTGCTGCACGACGGCGGGCTGCTGCGCGGCCCCGGCCTGATCGAGGTGCAGCCGAGCGAGAACGGTTCGGTGGTGCGGTGGTCGGAGGATCTGGAGCAGCCCTTCGGCGCGGCCGGCGGCCTGGGCTGGCGAGTGGTGCGTCCGCTGGTGCGCGCCGGGTTCCGGCGTTCGCTGGCGACGTTCGCCCGGATGGTCGAGCGGGAGTGGGAGCAGCGGGAGCGCGATGACGGTGAGTGAGCCGGTGCGGTGCGCGTGGGCGACGACGCCGGACTACGTGGAGTATCACGACACGGAGTGGGGTGTTCCGCTGCGCGGTGAGCGGGCCCTGTTCGAACGGATGTGCCTGGAGTCGTTCCAGTCCGGGCTGTCGTGGCTGGTGATCCTGCGCAAGCGGGAGAACTTCCGGGCGGCGTTCGCGGGATTCGACCCGGAACGGGTGGCCGCGTTCGGTGAGGACGACGTCCAGCGGTTGCTGGCCGACCCCGGCATCGTCCGCAACCGGGCCAAGATCGAAGCGGCCGTCGCCAATGCCAGGGCGGTGGTCAACCTCGGCGAGCCGCTGGACGACCTGCTGTGGTCGTTCGCGCCGCCGCCGCGGCCGAACCCGGCGACCCTGGACGACGTGCCCGCCACCAGCCCGGAGTCCCACGCGATGGCCAAGGAGCTCAAGCGACGCGGCTTCCGGTTCCTCGGCCCGACGACGTGCTACGCGCTGATGCAGGCCACCGGCATGGTGGACGACCACGTGGCGGATTGCTGGCGCGCCGGTGCGAGCCGCCGCCTGCGGCAGGACGCCTAGGGGCGCCGCGACAGCCGCGGCCGCCGGTCAGTGCCGGCTGGCGGAGCGACTGCCGTGTTGTACTCCGTGGGCTGGTGGGCGGGCCGCGGGGCGCGCAAGCCCGCCTTCGGGCGGCGGCCACGAGGGCGCAGCCGCGACAAGCAGCTGCCGGGCAAGCCTTCGACGGCCGCCGCTGAACATCCCCTGTTCCGGTATCCACCGGTGCATCCTGCGTACGGCACCTGGATCGTTCTCGCGGTGGAGGCCGGTGCCCGCAGATGCCACTCAGGGTGTCGCCGCCGCGTGTGTCGGCTGGTGGGTCGTCGTCGGCAGGCACGCGGTGGTGCCGGTCCGGAAGGTTCGCTGGCTTGGAGCCGCGGGGGGGCGGACGGCGGTCGTCGACGGCACGGTGCGGGCGAGCCGATCCCCGGAGCGCTTGCCGGGTAGGTGGGCTGGCGGGGCGTCGCAGTCGGGCACGCGGTGACCAGTGGGTCCCCGCGCCCCTCGTCAGGCCGTCCGAAGCCGATCATCTCGGGTCGGCGTCCGGGGCCGGTCCCCGCACCCCTCGTCAGGCCCCCGGGGGGAGGACCGGCGGGCTCTCGACGGCAGCCGATCCACGCACCCCTGGTAGGCCCCGGGGCCACTCGCACTACTTGCCGGTGAACCGTGGCCGGCGCTTGTTCACGAACGCGTCGACCGCTTCCCGGTGGTCGTGGGTCGCGCCCAGCCGGGTCTGCGCCGCCTTCTCGTTCTCCAGCGCTTCGTCCAACGTCGACGTGCTCGCTGCGATCAGCACCTGCCGGATCTCCCGGTATGCGGCCGTGGGACCGGCGGCCAGCTGGGCGGCCAGCTCCTGGGCCCGGGAAAGCACCGCGTCGTCGTCGACCACCTCGTTGACCAGCCCGATGCGCAGCGCTTCGTCCGCGCCGACCTTGCGGCCGAGCATCATCAGCTCCATCGCCCTGCCGAACCCGACCAGCCGCTGCAAGGTCCAGGACGCGCCGGAATCCGGGCCGAGGCCGACGCCGGCGAACGCCCCGGTGAACGACGCGCTGCGACCGGCGACGCGCAGGTCGCACGCGTAGCTGAAGGCCGCGCCCGCGCCCGCCGCGCTGCCGTTGACCGCGGCGACGGTCGGCTTGGGCATGGTCGCGAGCGCCCGCACGATCGGGTTGTAGTGCTCCTCGACGGTGCGCAGCGGAGCGGGGTCCTGCGCGTCGAGCAGCGCGATGTGTTCCTTGAGGTCCTGCCCGGCGCAGAAGGCCTTGCCCGCGCCGGTGAGCACCACGGCCCGGACGTCCTCCGCCGCGGCGGCCGCGACGAGCGCGTCACGCAGTGCCTCCTTCAGTTCCACGTTGAGCGCGTTGTAGGCCTGCGGCCGGTTCAGCGTGATCGTTCGAACGCCTGCTTGGTCGGACGTGATCAGCACTTCGCCTGCCGCCTGGTCGTGGACAGTGGACACGGCGCGCCTCCTGCGTTGGGTCGGTGAGTTACCTCCGGTGGAAGGCTAGATCAGCAATAGGGGAGAATAAGGCTCACACCCGGCGCAGCCCGCGTGTTCGTGGGCACACCGGTACGTGGTTGAAGACGGAGGGAGCACGCTATGGCGGCCATGAAGCCCCGGACCGGAGATGGTCCCCTCGAGGTGACGAAGGAGGGCAGGGGCCTCGTGATGCGAGTACCGCTGGAGGGCGGCGGCCGGCTGGTCGTCGAACTCACCGCCGAAGAGGCCAAGGACCTCGGCGCGGCCCTGCAAGAAGCCACCAGCTAGGCCACGTCGGCCAGCCGCGCGAGCGTGGCGCACGCCGCGGCGACCGTCGACACCCGGCGGCCGTGGTGGCCTGGGCTCGGTGCGGCCAGGAGGCGGAGCCGCCGCCTGCGCGCTGCGGTGCGCGCGGGCAGCCGCTTCGCCTCTTTCGTGCGCCGGGAAGTTTTCGTCGCCCGTCCCACCGCGGGCAGCAGGCTGTGCCGAGCCCGGCGCCCATCACGTCCGAAAGGAAGTGGATTTCGATCGTGCGCGTGCCCGTGCCCACGCTTCCCACCCGGCTGCCCGAGATCAGCGTCGCTGACCGGCAACGCCGGGGTGTGCCGGTGGTTCGACTCGTCCGGGCGGCCGACGACAAGGCCGACGCGGGCGACAGCACCGGCAGTACCGAGAATCCCGGCGCCGCAGGCGCCGCGTCCGGCGAGCCGGGGGAGGCGGGAGCGAGCGGGCTGTGGACCCCGCGTCAGGTGCCCGCCGAGTGGACGCCCGGCGGTGCGCTGACCGGGAAAGCGGGCGAGGTGCACGCGCTCGGCAACCCGGCGCGGTGGCTGCTGGGAATCGGCAGCGATCCGCACAAGCCGTCGGCGTGGCGGACCGCGGGCGGGGCGCTGGCCCGCGCGGTCGACGCCGATCTCGCCAAGCGCGCCGGTTCGGTGTCCCGCACGCAGCGTTCGCTGCAGGTCAGCTTGCCCGCGGACCTGCCGGAGGAGTGCGTGCGCGCGTTCGTGTTCGGCGTGACGCTCGGCGGGTACCGCTTCGCGGTCACCGGCGAACGGGCCAAACCCAGCCTGCACGGTGTCGTGCTGCTCGGTGCGCAGGAGCTGGCCGAGCAGGTGACCGAGGCGGCGCGGCTCGCCGCGGCCACGGCGCTGGCCCGCGACCTGGCGAACAGCCCGTCGAACGTCAAGGACCCGGCGTGGCTGGCCGGCACCGCCGAACGCGTCGCGCGGGACGTCCCCGGCTTGCGGGTGACGGTGCGCGACGAGAACTGGCTGGCCGAGCACAAGTTCGGCGGGATCCTGGCCGTCGGCGGTGGCTCCACCCGCCCGCCGCGGCTCATCGAGCTCGCCTACCGGCCACGGAACGCCTCGGCGCATCTGCTCCTGGTCGGCAAGGGCATCACGTTCGACACCGGTGGGTTGTCCATCAAGCCCGTCGACGGCATGCACCTGATGCGCACCGACATGTCCGGCGGGGCCGCGGTGATCGCCGCCGTGCGGGCCATCGCGCAGGCCAAGGTGCCGGTGCGGGTGACCGGCCTGGTCCCGGCAGCGGAGAACCACGTGTCCGGGTCGTCGTACCGACCGGGCGACGTAGTGCGGCACTACGGCGGCACCACGACCGAAGTGGGCAACACCGACGCGGAGGGGCGGATGGTGCTCGCCGACGCCCTCGCCTACGGCGTGGAGAAGTTCCGGCCCGACGTCGTGGTGGACGTGGCGACGTTGACCGGGGCGATCAAGGTCGCGCTGGGCCTGCGGCACGGCGCGGTGTTCGCCAACGACGACGAGCTGGCCGAGCGAGTGCGGTCGGCGGGGGAGCGGGTCGGCGAGGCGTGGTGGCGGATGCCGCTGATCGAGGACCACGCCGACGCGGTGCGCAGCGAGATCGCCGATGTCCGCCAGGCCCCGGAAGGACCTGGCGGAGTGACCGCGGCCCTGTTCCTCCGCGAGTTCGTGGGCGGGTTGCCGTGGGCGCATCTGGACATCGCGGGCGCGGCGCGCGCGGACAAGCCGTACGACGACGTGACCCCCGGCGGCACAGGTTTCGCCGCCCGGACTCTGGTGGAGTTCGCCGCCGGTTACGCGTAAGCGCCCGGGCTTCCGGTTCGAGCCCGGTTCTCAGGCGCGGGCAGGCACGTGCCTGCCGATCCCCGAGCGGTCCGTCCCGGGGCGTCTCGGGCCGCCCACGTGCTGCAGCACCAGGGAGTGCTGCAGCGCCGGTCCGTCCCCCGGGCGTCTCGGGCTGCCCAGCGCGGCTCAGACGGCGAGCCGCGCGGCGGCCAGCAGCCCGCTGCCCACCGGCAGCAGGGCGGGCATCAGCCTTTCGTCCAGCGCCACCGCCCGGGCGACTTCCCGCAGCGCGGTCGCTTCCGCGTCTCGCCGCGCCCGGTCGCCTGGCCGGTTGGGCTGGCTGAACACGTCGTTGAACGCGATCACCCCGCCGGGCCGGAGCAGCTGGACCCCTTGCTCGTAGTAGTGGACGTACTCGACCTTGGCGGCGTCCACGAACACCATGTCGTAGCCGCCGGTGGTCAGCCGAGGCAGCACGTCGACCGCCCGGCCGAGGATCAACCTGGTGCTGCCCGGCGGGAAGCCGGCTTCCCGGAACGTGGTGCGGGCGGCCCGATGGAACTCCGGCTCGATGTCGATGGAGGTCAGCACCCCGCCGTCGCCGCGGCCCGCCATGCCGCGGAGCAGGTACAGGCCGCTGACCCCGGCTCCGGTGCCCAGCTCCACGACGGCCTTGGCGCCGACCGTGGTGGCCAGGAACCGCAGCGCCGCACCCGTGGACGGCGCGACCGCGGGGCACCCCAGCTCCGCCGCCCTGGCGCGGGCGGCGAGCATCACGTCGTCATCCGGCAGGTAGTCGTCGACAGTCTCGGCGGCACTGGTCACTCGTGCAGGCTAGCGCCGCGGCCGGGCAAACCGGTGAAGGCACGGCGCAAGCGCGCAAGCCGAACACGTCCGGCTGGCGCCGGTGACGGCAGGCCCGTCGTTCTCAGGCTGCTCTCAGCCGATTTTCACCAGGCTCGTAACGAGGGAGGTCACCCTGGACGACAGGGAGGAAGAACCGTGGGGGAGGCGTGGGCCGTGCACGATCCGGGAACTACCTCACAGATGGGAACAGAACACGACGATGCGGCGTTGTCCGAAGTGACAAGCCCGATGGAGGTGCCTCAACTGCACACGACCGCGACTGAGCAGGACGCCCGCATGACCTCTCCGGCCGGTGACGTCGCCGAGATCACCGAGGACGCGGCGTGGACGCCGCCGTCATGGGACGAGATCGTGCGCACCCATGCGCCGCGCGTGTACCGGCTGGCCTACCGCCTGACCGGCAACCCGCACGACGCCGAGGACCTGACCCAGGAGACGTTCATCCGGGTCTTCCGATCGCTGTCGTCGTACAAGCCCGGCACTTTCGAGGGGTGGCTGCACCGCATCACCACCAACCTGTTCCTGGACATGGCCCGCCGCCGCTCCCGGGTGCGCATGGAGGGCCTGCCGGAGGACACCGACCGCATCGTGGGCGACGACCCGAGCCCCGAGCAGGTCTACTCCAACACGCACCTGGATCCGGATCTGCAGGCGGCGCTGGACGAGCTGCCCCCGGAGTTCCGTGCCGCCGTGGTGTTGTGTGACGTGGAAGGCCTGTCGTACGAGGAGATCGGTGCCACGTTGGGGGTCAAACTCGGTACGGTTAGGAGCAGGATCCACCGAGGGCGCCAAGCGCTGCGTGCAGCACTGGAGCGGCGCCGAGCCGAGCGACAAAACGTGAGGTCGACAGCATGAGCGATGCCCGCCAGAAGCCGGGGCAGCGCCGTCCGCGGCGGTTCGGCCCCAGCGTGCGCTTGTCGCCGGGCTGGCAGTTGCCCGAGTCGCACCTGTTGCCGGACGCCATCGTCGCCTTCGTCGACGGTGAGCTGTCGGTGGACGCGCACGAACGTGCCGCGCGGCACCTGATGCGGTGCACTTGCTGCGCCGCAGAGGTCGAGGCGCAGCGGCAGGTGCGGGCCGCCATGCATGCGTGCGATGCGCCCAGCGTTCCCGCCGGCTTGCTGGCGAGCTTGTACTCGATCCCGAACACCACCGAGCTGTCCGTCATGCCGGACAACCTGGCGGTGGACTCGTCCGGCAGGCTGGTCGCCGTGCAGCGTCCCGAGCAGGCAGCCAGGCTGGGCGCGAGCAAACCGCTCGGGTCGTCCGCTCCGCTCGGGTCGGATCCCGGCATCGGCGGCCGCCGTGGCCGTCGTGCGGTGCAGGGCGCGGGCGTGGTGATGTCCGGGCTGATGCTGTCCGCGCTGGCGTTCGCCCTCGCCGTGGAGGAGGACGACGAGCCGGCGCCGAACCGGGTGACGCCGCCGCAGGCGGTGCAGGAGGCCGCCCGCACCTCGACAACCGCGCCGAGCAGCGCTCCGAACGTGGTTCAGCTGGGCGTGCAGCAGCGCTGAGCGGGAATCCGCGGCGAGAGCGACCAGCGTGCCGGTGGTTCTCCCGCTGTTCCAACGCCGACTTCACCGACGCCCCGGCACACTGAACACTGATGGCGGACAATCCCTTCGAGCCCCAGCAGGGCGATCCGGAACGCGGCGGAGGCCCGCGGCTGCAGCCGCGCGGGCTGGAGCGGCCCCCGGTGGATCCGCATGCCGCCGCGGTGTTCGGCCGTCCGGCGGGCGTGACCGGTCCGTTCGACGAGGAGTACCGTCGCCGCGCCGTGCAGGCCGCGGAACGCCCCGGCACGAGGCCGGCCCCTCCTCCGCCGTCGTTGGCGGAGGCGTTCGGCCCTACCCCGGACGACCGCGGCGTGGTGCTGCAGCGCCCGCCGGATGACGAAGGCGAGCAGGACGAAGCCACGTACCGGCCGACGCGGAAGACGCTGTGGGGCAAGCAGGATGATCCGTGGCGCAACCCCGGCTCACCGGTCGCGTTGAGCGAGCCCGCATTGCGCGAGGACGCGGACGACGAGGACGACAAGCCGCAGCGGCGTCGTGCTTCGGCGCTGTCGCTGAGCGAGATCGTGCTGGGTGGCAGGCTGCGGCGCAGCGCCGCCGTGGTGTGCGTGGTGGTGGTCCTGCTGGTGGGCGCGATCGGCGGTGCGGTCGGCTGGTACATCGCCGACCAGAGCAACGAGCTGGGCAAAGAGGTCACGCTGGCGCAAGTGGGCTCCGGCAAGCAACGCCCGCCCGGCTCGGTGGCCGCGACCGTGCAGGAAGTGGTTCCCGCGGTGGTCTCCATCGAGATCCGGACCGGGTCGGCCGGCGGCGTCGGGTCCGGTGTGGTGATCGAGGAAGACGGCTACATCATCACCAACGACCACGTGGTGGCGCCCGCCGCCGAGGACGACGACGCGAAGCTCACCGCGGTGTTCACCGACGGCACCCGCGCGCCGGCCAAGATCGTCGGGCGGGACCCGAAGACCGACCTGGCGGTCATCAAGGTCAACGTGCGCAACCCGACCGTCATCCGGATCGGCAAGTCGGCCGACCTGGCACCCGGTGATCCGGTGATCGCGGTGGGCTCGCCCTTCGGGCTGGAGAACACCGTCACGGTCGGCGTGGTCAGTGCGGTCAACCGGCCGATCAGCGCGCCGAGCGAAAGCGGCGAGGGGACTGTCGTCTACGACGCGATCCAGACCGACGCGGCGATCAACCCGGGCAACTCGGGGGGTGCGCTGGTGGACGCCCGTGGCGCATTGGTCGGCATCAACTCGCTGATCCGCACGGTGAGCAACGAACGCCAGGAAGGCGGCAGCATCGGCCTCGGCTTCGCCATCCCGGTCGACCAGGCCATCAAGATCGCCGAGGCGCTGATCGCCGACGGCAAGGTCGCGCATCCCGAGCTGGGTGTGCAGGCCGCGTCGGTGGCGGCCAACACCTCGGAGGGCGCCCGGGTGCAGAACGTGGTCCCGAACAGCGCCGCCGACCGCGCCGGGATCAGGGAGGGCGACGTGATCGTCCGGGTCGGCGAGCGCATGGTGCGCAACGCCGCCGAGCTGACCGTGGCGGTGCGAGCGCACGAGGTGGGTCAGCGGGTGCCGATCAAACTGGTGCGGGGCGGACGGGAAATCGTCACGACTGCCAAACTGGGGTCGGACGATCCGAACGCCGGCCGCTAGGCTGGTGCTGGCTGGGCAGCCACCTTCTGCGCAAGGACGGTGCGTCGATGTTCGAGAGTGTGAGCTGGGGCGAAGTCCTCGTGCTGATCGTCGCGGCGTTGTTCATTCTCGGCCCGGAGCGCCTGCCGGAGGCGATGTCGTGGGTCGGCCGCACGGTGCGCAAGGTGCGGGAGTTCGCCGTGGGGGCGCGTGAGCAGCTCCGCCAGGAGATCGGGCCGGAGTACGAGCAGTTCCGCCAGCCCATCGAGGACCTGCGCCAGCTGCGCAACTTCAACCCGCGCCGGATCGTCACCCAGCACCTGTTCGACGGGGACGACGACCCGCTCGGCCTCAACGAGACGGTGAATCACATCAACGGCTCGTCGACGCCGAAACCGCAGCGCAGGGAGATCGAACCGTTGAGCCCGGGGGAGAAGCCCCCGGTCGATCCGGATGCCACCTAGGAGGGCGGGCTGGCTGATTTGCCGGGTGGCGGGGCGGTTGCCGGGCTGCTGGGCGGTGGGACGGTTGTCGAATCGGGCGTGGGCTGGTTCGCGGCGCTGATGCCGCAGCGCGGGTCGATTGAACCGTTGTGTCTGGGGGAGAAGTCCGCGGTCGATCTGGATGCCATCTAGGAGGGCGGGCTGGCTGGTCTGTCGGGTGGCGGGGCGGTTGCCGGGTTGCTGGGCGGTGGGACGGTTGTCGAATCGGGCGTGGGCTGGTTCGCGGCGCCACCAGACACGGACAGGTTCGCAGCGTCGGATGCGTGCCCCGGGCCATCGCCGGGGTCGTTCGTCCGTCAGTCCGCGCCAGATCTTTGCGCTCGGCACCTTGCCGCCGGGCAGGCGAGCCCCGCCCGCTTGCCGGACACCGCGCCCGAGTGCCGGATCAGCGCCGCCCGGCCGGTGTCACGTTGAGCATCATCCCGGCCAGGCCGCGCGCCCGCACCGCCAGCTTCTCCGCCGCGTTCCGCAGCACCTGGGCCGCCGGGGCATCCGGGTTGGCCAGCACGATCGGCGTGCCGTCGTCGCCGTGCTCACGCAGTTCCGGGTCCAGGGGAACCTGGCCGAGCAGTGGTACCTCCGCCCCGATCGACTGCGACAGCGAGTCGGCCACCCGTTGCCCACCGCCGGAGCCGAACACCTCGATGCGTCGGCCGTCGTCGGTCTCCAGCCACGACATGTTCTCGATGACGCCCGCCACCCGCTGCCGGGTCTGCAGCGCGATGGCGCCCGCCCGCTCGGCCACCTCGGCGGCGGCCTGCTGCGGGGTGGTCACCACCAGGATCTCGGCGTTCGGGATCAGCTGGGCCACCGAGATGGCGATGTCACCGGTGCCGGGCGGCAGGTCGAGCAGCAGCACGTCCAGGTCGCCCCAGAACACGTCGGCCAGGAACTGCTGCAGCGCGCGGTGCAGCATCGGCCCGCGCCACACCACCGGCGTGTTGCCCGGGGTGAACATACCGATGGAGATGACCTTCACCCCGTGCGCCTGCGGCGGCATGATCATGTCCTGGACCTTGGTCGGCCGGTCGCTGGTGCCCAGCATGCGGGGGATGGAGTGGCCGTAGATGTCCGCGTCGACCACGCCGACCGACAGCCCGCGCTGGGCCATCGCCGCCGCCAGGTTGACCGTCACCGAGGACTTGCCGACGCCACCCTTGCCGGAGGCGACGCAGTAGACACGGGTCAGCGAGCCGGGCTGGGCGAACGGGATGAGCGGGTCCTTGGTGTCGCCGCGCAGCTTGCGACGCAGCTCGGCGCGCTGCTCGTCACTCATCACGTCCAACTCGACCCGGACGTCGCGCACGCCGCCCAGCTTCCGCACCGCCTCGGTGGTGTCGACGGTCAGTCGGTCCTTCATCGGGCACCCGGCGACGGTGAGGTAGATGCCGACCGTCACGGTGCCGTCGGAACCGACCCGCACGTCCTTCACCATGCCGAGATCGGTGATCGGCTTGCCGATCTCCGGGTCCTTGACGCCGGAGAGGGCCCTGCGGACGTCGTCGTCGCTGGGCAGCTGAGTGCTGGTCATGGGCCCATGCTACGAGTCGGGCGTAGCATCGAGGCCAGGTGGTGAGATGGACGTCATCCTGTACGTTCTCATCGGCCTCGTAGTGCTCGCCGGCGTGGCCGCCACTGGCCTGCGCACCGTCCAGCAGTACGAACGCGGGCTGGTCTTCCGCTTCGGCCGGGTCCACCGCGAGCCGCGGGAACCGGGATTGAGGTTCGTCGTCCCAGTCGTCGACCGCATGCGCAAAGTCAGCATGCAGGTGGTCACGTTGCCGATCCCGGCGCAGGACGGCATCACCCGGGACAACGTCACGGTGCGGGTGGACGCGGTCGTCTACTTCAAGGTGATCGACCCGGTGCGGGCGGTGGTGAGCGTGGAGGACTACCGCTTCGCGGTGTCCCAGGTGGCGCAGACCTCGCTGCGCCGGATCATCGGCGAAAGCGACCTGGACGACCTGCTGTCCAACCGGGAACGGCTCAACCAGGGCCTGGAGCTGATGATCGACAGCCCGGCGCTGGACTGGGGCATCCACATCGACCGAGTGGAGATCAAGGACGTCGCCCTGCCCGAAGGCATGAAGCGGGCCATCGCCAGGCAGGCGGAAGCGGAACGCGACCGGCGGGGCAGGGTGATCGCCGCCGAGGGTGAGCTGCAGGCGTCGGAGAAGCTGGCGCAGGCCGCGCGCCGGATGGCCGACACTCCCGCCGCGCTGCAGCTGCGGCTGCTGGAAACCGTGGTCGAGGTGGCCGCCGAGAAGAATTCCACCCTGGTGCTGCCATTTCCGGTGGAGTTGGTGCGATACCTGGACGCGCGCACCGCAACACCCGGCGGGGAAACGAAATCGGACCGTGATGAAGCGGCCGTCCGGGCGAATTTTCCCGGCGGGGGCGAATGAACGAAGATTGCCTGCTCCAACTGCTGGTATGCGGTCGGGGGAAAATGGCCACGCCGGGAAAAGTAACGCATGCATAACCATTACCGAACGCTTGTTGCGCAGGCGGCGGGCGTCGCTTCGGGCTGCGCGGGCAGGCGTTAGACCGGTCACTCACCCGCGCCGACGGCTTCTCGGCACGCGGTCACGGATGGATACTGCACGGTAACCAACCGGGAGTTGTCCCCAGCAGGTTCGAGCCCGAAGGAGTGCCATGGCCCGTCTCGCCCAGACCGCCGGCCTGACCGACGTGCAGCAGGAGATCCTGGCGACCGTCCGGGACTTCGTGGACAAGGAGATCATCCCGCACGCGCAGGAACTGGAGCACTCCGACACCTACCCGGCGGACATCGTCGAAGGCATGAAGGAGATGGGCCTGTTCGGCATCACCATCCCCGAGGAGTACGGCGGGCTGGGTGAGTCGCTGCTGACCTATGCGCTGGTCGTGGAGCAGATCGCGCGCGGGTGGATGAGCGTGTCCGGCGTGATCAACACGCACTTCATCGTGGCGCACATGATCAAGCAGCACGGCACCGATGAGCAGAAGAAGCACTTCCTGCCGAAGATGGCCACCGGGGAGATCCGCGGCTCGTTCTCGATGAGCGAGCCCGACCTCGGCTCCGACGTGGCCGCGATCAAGACCCGGGCCAAGCGCGACGGCGACGACTACGTCATCGACGGCACCAAGATGTGGCTGACCAACGGCGGCACGTCCAACCTGATCGCGCTGCTGGTCCGCACCGACGAAGGCGCGGAGAAGCCGCACCAGAACCTCACCACGTTCCTGGTGGAGAAGCCGGAGGGCTTCGGCGAGGTGGCGCCGGGCCTGACCATCCCCGGCAAGATCGACAAGATGGGCTACAAGGGCGTCGACACCACCGAGGCGGTGTTCTCCGGCTACCGGATCGGCGCGGACAAGATTCTCGGCGGGGTGCCGGGCAAGGGCTTCGCGCACATGATGGACGGTGTCGAGGTCGGCAGGGTGAACGTGGCGGCCCGGGCCTGTGGCATCGCCATCCGGGCGTTCGAGCTGGCCATCCAGTACGCCCAGGAGCGCACCACGTTCGGCAAGCCGATCGCGCAGCACCAGGCGATCGCGTTCAAGCTGGCCGAGATGGCCACCAAGGTGGAGGCGGCGCACCTGATGATGGTCAACGCCGCGCGGCTGAAGGACTCCGGCCAGCGCAACGACGTCGAGGCGGGCATGGCCAAGCTGCTCGCCTCGGAGTACTGCATGGAGGTCACCCAGGAGGCGTTCCGCATCCACGGCGGCTACGGCTACTCCAAGGAGTACGAGATCGAGCGGCTGATGCGGGAGGCGCCGTTCCTGCTGATCGGCGAGGGCACGTCGGAGATCCAGAAGACCATCATCAGCCGCGGCCTGTTGCGCGAGTACCGCAACCACTGACCCCTCCCGAGCGCCCCGCCCGGCCGCGATCGCCGGTGTGGCGTGCGCGGCAACCGCTGACACCCGGCTGACCGCTCGCACCTCCTCGGCCGGTGCGGCAGGATGGTGGGAAGCATCCAGGCAGCAGCGAGTGGGGCGGCGATGAGCGAACAGGCTTCCGGCCGGGACCGGGCGCGGATGCCTCGGCTGCCCACGCCGCCGACCGGCTGGCCGATCGGCTCCTACGACACCTACCAGGGCGCCCAGCAGGCGGTGGACTACCTGGCCGCGGACGGGTTCCCGGTCGGTGACGTGACCATCGTCGGCGTCGACCTGATGCTGGTCGAGCGGGTCATGGGGCGGCTGTCGTGGGGCAAGGTGCTCACCACCGGCGCGCTGTCCGGCGCGTGGTTCGGCCTGCTGGTCGGGCTGCTGCTCGGCGCGTTCGGCAGCAGGCCGGGCCTGAGCGCCGCCCCGGTGCTGGTCGGCCTCGGCGCCGGCGTGCTGTTCGGCATGGTGTTCGCGGGCATCAGCTACGCCATGACCAAGGGCAAGCGCGACTTCTCCTCGGCCAGCCAGCTGGTGGCGGGCCGGTACGACGTGCTGTGCCTGCCGCGGTCGGCCGAACGCGGCCGGGATTTGCTCGCCAAGCTGGCGCTGGGAACGGGGGATCGCCCGGCAGGCGTCGACGAAGAACGAAACGACTGAGGTTTGCCGTCGAATTTGCCGCGGGTGCCGTGCGCTGGTCCTGTTGTCGCAATTTCGGTGCCGATCGTGTCTAGACCGTCTACCTATTCCTGCGAAACACTTGCGGACGGTGATCGCCAGGAATAAGTTCCCCTGTGCCCGGATCGATCCAGCAACGCGGTCCGGGTTCCGATCTGACGCACGTTGCGGTGCGAGCCCGGGCCGCCCTACCGGGCCCCGGTCGCACTGCGTGCGGCACGGGAGAAGGAGGAACCGGTGCGCCGAGATCGCACACGCACCCGAGCGGCGGCGATGGCCGGGTCATTGCTGACCGCGGCGGGGGTGGTGGCTGGTTGCAGCTCGGAAGCTGACAACGTCGTAACGCTGTACTACGCGTTGGAGCAGTATGTGCCGCACATCGTGGCGACGTGTAACGAGGAAGCCAACGGCGAGTACCAGATCGTGCATCGCCAGTTGCCACGAGACGCCGACGGACAGCGTGAACAGATGGTGCGCAGGCTCGCGGCGGGTGACACCGACCTGGACCTGCTCGGCCTGGACGTGACCTGGGTCCCCGAGTTCGCCGAGGCCAAGTGGCTGGCCGAATGGACGGGCGAGGACAAGGCGTCGGTCGAAGAGGACACGCTGGAAGTGCCGCTCAAGACCGCGACATGGGACGGCAAGCTGTACGCGGCGCCCATGAACACCAACGTTCAGCTGCTCTGGTACGACAAGTCGCTCACGCCGGAGCCGCCGAAGACGTGGGAAGAAATGATCGAGATGTCCCGCGATCTGAAGGCGCAGGGCAAGCCGTACCAGATCCTCTACACCGGGGCCCAGTACGAGGGCCTGGTGGTGGCGTTCAACAGCCTGGTGAACTCCGCGGGCGGCCAGGTGCTCAGTGACGACGGCACCGAGGTGACGCTGGACGACAAGGCCAGGCGGGCGCTGGAGATCATGCGACAGATGGTCGACGAGGGGCTGAACAGCCCGTCGCTGAGCAACGCGCAAGAACAGCAGGTGGTCGACTCGTTCTCGCCCGGCGACAGCCAGGCCGCCTTCCAGATCAACTGGCCGTTCGTCTACGCGGCGACGCGGGACGCGAAGTCGCCGCGGTTCGAGAACCTGGCGTGGACCACGTACCCGGGGGTGGGCGACAACCCGGGCCGGGTGACCGTCGGTGGCTTCAACATCGCGGTCAGCGCCTACTCGGAGAAGAAGGACCTGGCGTTCAAGGCCGCGCGCTGCCTGCGGCAGGCCAAGAACCAGAAGTACGCGGCGATCTGCGGTGGTGTGCCGCCGACGCTGGAAAGCCTGTACAAGGACGAGGAGCCGATCGCGCCGTGCGACGGTGACACCAGCGGCAAGCGCCAGTCGATGGTGGACGCCTACCCGATGCGCGACGACATCCTGAAGTCGCTGAAGACGGCGGCGGTCCGGCCGCTGACCCCGGTGTACCAGAACCTGTCCACGGTGACGTCGAAGATCCTGTCGCCACCGGGATCGATCGATCCGCAGGCCACCCTTGAGGAGCTGCGGGAAGAGCTGAACAACGCGGTCCAGTCGCAAGGGGTGCTGCCATGACGACACAAGGGCCCAACCCGGCCGAGACGGCCGCTGGTTCGACCGCCGTCGCCGAGCCGGCGGAGGACGCCAAGCGCGGTAACGGCAAGAAGAACGGCAAGTCGGCACTGAGCGAGGGCAAGCGGGCCGAGCGCAGGCTGGCCTGGCTGCTGTGCGCGCCCGCGGTGATCGTCATGGTGGCGGTGACCGCATGGCCGATCATCTACTCGCTGTGGCTGTCGCTGCAGCGCTACGACCTGCGGTTCCCGGACGACACCGAGTTCGTCGGGCTGGACAACTACGTGGCGGTGCTGTCCAGCGGCTACTGGTGGACCGCCTTCGGCGTGACGCTGGCGATCACCGTCGTGTCGGTGGCCATCGAGCTGGTGCTCGGCATGGTGCTGGCTTTGGTCATGCACCGGGCGCTCGTCGGCCGCGGCCTGGTGCGCACGGTCTCGCTGATCCCGTACGGGATCGTCACCGTGGTGGCGGCGTTCTCCTGGTACTTCGCCTGGGACCAGGTGTACGGCTACTTCACCGGGCCGGACGACGCGCCGCTGACCCAGACCATCCCGTCGCTGCTCATCATCGTGCTGGCCGAGGTGTGGAAGACCACGCCGTTCATGGCGTTGCTGCTGATGGCGGGCCTGGCGCTGGTGCCGGACGACCTGCTGAAGGCGGCGGCGATGGACGGGGCGAACGCCTGGCAGCGGTTCACCAAGGTGATGCTGCCGGTGATGAAGCCCGCCATCCTGGTCGCGCTGTTGTTCCGCACCCTGGACGCGTTCCGCATCTTCGACAACATCTTCGTGCTGACCAAGGGGCAGAACGACACCTCGTCGGTGTCCATGATCACCTACAACAACCTGATCAAGGGGTTGAACCTGGGCATCGGCGCGACCATGTCGGTGCTGATCTTCATCTCGGTCGCGATCATCGCGTTCGTCTTCATCAAGCTGTTCGGCACGGCTGCCCCGGGCAGTGACACCGAGGGGAGGCGCTGACATGGCGATCCTGCAGAGTCCGGCAGGCAAGAAGACCGCGTGGACGCTGGTCGACATCTTCGTCATCGTCTACGCGCTCTTCCCGGTGCTGTGGATCCTGTCGTTGTCGCTGAAGTCGTCGGAGACGCTGGCGGACAAGAGCTTCTTCCCGACCGACATCAGCTTCGAGCACTACGAGACGATCTTCTCGGCCGACGTCAGCCTGTTCATCCGGCCGCTGATCAACTCGATCGGCATCTCGGTGATCGCGACGCTGATCGCGGTGGTGCTGGGCACCATGGCCGCCTACGCCATCGCCCGGCTGGAGTTCCCCGGCAAGCGGGCGCTGGTCGGCGTCTCGCTGCTCATCGCGATGTTCCCGCAGATCTCGCTCATCTCGCCGCTGTTCGAGATGGAGCGGGCGCTCGGGCTGTTCGACACGTGGCCGGGCCTGATCCTGCCGTTCGTCACCTTCGCGCTGCCGCTGGCGATCTACACGCTGTCGGCGTTCTTCCGGGAGATCCCCTGGGAGCTGGAGAAGGCGGCGAAGATGGACGGGGCCACCCCCGGCCAGGCGTTCCGGAAGGTGATCGCTCCGCTGGCCGCGCCCGGGGTGTTCACCACGGCGATCCTGGTGTTCATCTTCTGCTGGAACGACTTCCTGTTCGCCATCTCGCTGACCTCGACCGAGAACGCCCGCACGGTGCCCGCCGCGCTGGCGTTCTTCACCGGGGCCTCGCAGTTCGAGACGCCGACCGGCTCGCTGTCCGCTGCCGCGGTCATCATCACCATTCCGATCATCGTGTTCGTGTTGTTCTTCCAGCGCCGCATCGTTGCGGGGCTGACCTCGGGTGCTGTGAAGGGGTAAGTCATGGCTGAGATCGTTCTGGACAAGGTGACCAAGCGTTACCCGGACGGCGCCCTCGCGGTGTCCGAAGTCAGCATCGAGATCGCCGACGGCGAGTTCATCATCCTGGTCGGCCCGTCCGGCTGCGGGAAGTCGACCACGCTGAACATGGTCGCCGGGCTGGAGGACATCACCAGCGGTGAGCTGCGCATCGACGGCGAGCGGATGAACGAGAAGGCGCCCAAGGACCGGGACATCGCCATGGTGTTCCAGTCGTACGCGCTGTACCCGCACATGACGGTGCGGGAGAACATGGCGTTCCCGCTCCGCCTGGCCAAGGTCGACGAGGCCACCATCAACCAGAAGGTCAACGAGGCGGCGGAGATCCTCGACCTGACCGCGCACCTGGACCGCAAGCCCGCCAATCTGTCCGGTGGTCAGCGGCAGCGGGTGGCCATGGGCCGCGCGATCGTGCGCAACCCGAAGGCGTTCCTGATGGACGAGCCGCTGTCCAACCTGGACGCCAAGCTGCGGGTGCAGATGCGCACGTCGGTGTCGAAGCTGCAGAAGCAGCTGGGCACCACGACGCTGTACGTCACGCACGACCAGACCGAGGCGATGACGCTGGGCGACCGGGTCGTGGTGCTGCGCGGCGGTCACGTGCAGCAGATCGGCTCGCCGCAGTACCTGTACGACAACCCGGCGAACCTGTTCGTGGCCGGCTTCATCGGTTCTCCGGCGATGAACTTCTTCCCCGGCCAGATCGCCGAGGGCAGCGTGCGCAGCCCGCTGGGCACGGTGCCGCTCCCGGACCGGCTGAAGCAGGCCGTGCAGTCCGGGTCCGGGCAGCGGGACGTCATCGTCGGCATCCGGCCGGAGCACTTCGAGGACGCCTCGCTGATGGACGACGCCTCGCGCGAGCGCGGCGGTCTGATCACGGTAAAGGTGGACGTGCTCGAGTCGATGGGCTCGGACGCGTACGCGCACTTCACCGTCGACCAGGGTACTTCGATCGATTCCGCCGAGCTGGCCGAGCTGGCCGCAGACTCCGGCCGCACCGACACCGGGTCGGACACCGGGTTCACCGCGCGGTTGTCCGCGGCCACCAGGGCCAAGGCCGGTGAGTCGATCGAGCTGTGGTTCGACACCGACAAGCTGCAGCTGTTCGACCCGTCCTCGGGGAAGAACCTGGTGGAGGTCTGACACGCCCGGAGCTGCTTGGGAGGTCTGACACGCCCGGCGCTGCTTGCGGAAGAGGGCCCGGTCCGCTCGCCTTGGCGGCCTGTCTGCCGTTCACATGTCCAGGGCGACGGGCCGGGCCCCGCCGCGATCGTCGGCGGCGGGCGCCACGGAGCCCCACCAGTGATGTCGCCGGGCCTGGCGTGTCGTGGCCTCGGCGGGCCGCTCACCGGGCCGGCCCATTCAGCGGCCTGCCGGCACCTGGTCGTGCCCCGGTGCGTGGCTGTGAGGTGACGTGTCCGGGTGCCGATCCCCGAGCCGTCAGAACCGGGCCAAGTCCTTGATTCGCTGCCAGGTCGAACAGGTCCTGTTCGCCAGGCGTTGTCGTGTCTCCTCAGCGATGCGGCGAGTGGTGGCGCGGACTCGTGACTGCTTGGTCGATCGGCATCACCAGGGGAAGGTCGACGAGGTCCACGATGCGTTGGATCCGCTCGCGGACCGAGCCGCCGACGACGCGGTACGGAATGCCCAGTTCGTCGAGCGTGGCGACGAGCAGTGAGTCGGACGATCGGCGGAACTCCTCGGACACCGGCCGGTGCCCGTCGGACTTGCGGGGAACTCGACCGGCAGGTGGACGTAGGCGTCGTAGGTCCGTTTGGCGCGCGCTTTGCCGACGATCCCGTAGAAGTCCAGGTACTGCGCATACCATCGCCGGTAGGGCAACCCGGCAACGCTGCGCGCCGTGCGCCGGCTCCGGCAGCGCTCGGCGCCCGGCCGGATGCACCGCCCGGTGGCCGCTGGTCCGGTCAGTCCTTGGTGAGCAGTGTCTCGATGACCTCGTCGTCCCAGCGGTGGGTGCGCATCAGCCGGTAGCGCTTGGACGCCATGGCCAGGTACGCCTCGGTGTCGGTCATGTCACCGATCAGGTCCGCGTCCCGCAGCAGCCGTACGGCGGGCAGATACTCCTCCGCGTACCAGCGGTTGGCCACCGTCTCCCGGTCCAGGAACTGGCCTTCGTCCTGCATCAGCCGGAAACCCCACGCCTCGACCGCTTCGCCCAGCTCGGCGTACTGAGCCGGGTCGGACAGCTTCATGTCCGCGCGGGCTTCCGGGATCAGCGGCACGCGCTCGGCGAAGATGCGGTGGTAGTCCTTGACGATCAGGTCGCCGCGGTAGCGGATGCCGTCGGCGTCCAGCACCGTCTCCACCTCGGTGACGTACGCCTCGATCTCCTTCAACCCCAGCGCGCACGCCACCGACACGCGGTGGTGACCGTCGCTGACGAAGTGCAGCTCGCCGACCCGGTAGACCTCGATCGGCGGGATCGGCTCACCGCGCCGGTGCGCCGCGGCCAGCCGCTCCCAGCGGGCGCGCACCCGGCTGCTGGTCGGCCGGAACCAGCGGTCGAAGTCGCGGGTGCGGTCCACGCTGCCGACGATGCTTTCCAGCCGGATGACACGCAGCCCGAGGCGGCGTTCCCCCTTGCGTCCGAGCGCCTCGACCACCTCGTCGAACGGCAGCATCACGTTGACGTCGTCCGGCTCGCGGCGCAGCCACGCGGCCAGCGCGGCACGCACCTGCTTGCGGCGGGCGCGCAGGAAGTCGTTCTCGGCATCGGCCTTCGGGAAGCCGGTGGTCCTGCTCATGAGATCTCCGCGGAGTGCTCAGCTGGTTCGAGATCGATGATGTGACTGCCGACGACGTTGCGCACGGTCGTCGTGCCGAGTATGTGGTCTTCGACGCGCTGGCCGTAAGGGTGGATGTGGCCGTGCAGCAGCCAGCGCGGGCGCAGCCGGCGGACGACGTCGTGCAGGCAGTCGAACCCCTGGTGCGGGTCGTCGTCGCCGTCCCCGACGCCACGGGGCGGGCTGTGGGTGAGCAGCACGTCCACCGGCCCCCTGGCCCGCCGGACCAGCCGCCGCGCCCGCCGGGCGGCCTGCTGCTGGGTCCACTGGTTCGGGCCGCCGGAATAGCGCACCGACCCGCCGAGCCCGGCGATCCGCAACCCGGCCGCGGTGACCACCCTGGTGTCGGCGTTGGCCCAGCCGCGCGGGCCCGGCCAGCGCTCGGGGAAGCCGGCGCGCACGCTCAGCCCGGCGTGCAGCGTGTAGCCGCCGAGCTCCCGGTCGTGGTTGCCGGGCACCATGACGGCAGGCACCTCCAGCGCGTCGACCAGGAACTCCAGGTAGTCGAACGGCAGATCCCCGGCGGACAGCAGCAGGTCGACTGAACCGACGCGGCCGACGTCCGACCAGAGTGCGTGGTCGACCTCGTCGGCGACCACCAATGCCCGTGCCATACCGCCAGGTTACGGGGCCCTCACAGCCAGCGGTTGCGTCTGAGCCGGAAGTACAGGGTCAGACAGACCACGGCGATGAGCAACAGCACCGCCGGATAGCCGTACCGCCAGTGGGTCTCCGGCATGAAGTCGAAGTTCATCCCGTAGATCCCCGCGATGGCGGTCGGCACCGCGATGATGGCTGCCCACGCGGTGATCTTGCGCATGTCGGTGTTCTGCTGCAGCGTGATCTTGGCCAAGGTGGCGTCCACCAGCGTGGTGAGCATCTCGTCGAATCCGGCCACCCGCTCCGAGACCGTGGTCAGGTGGTCGTCGACGTCGCTGAAGTACGACCGCACCTGGTCCGGCACCAGCTTGCTGTAGCCCTGGGCCAGCCTGCGCAGCGGTGTGGCCAGCGGCAGCACCGCCCGGCGCAGCTCGAGCACTTCGCGCTTCATGAAGTAGATCTGCTCGGCGGTGACCAGCGAGTCCGGGGCGAACACCTCGGTCTCCAGGGTGTCCACGTCCTCGGCCAGACCGTCGGTGACGGTCATGTAGTCGTCCACCACGTGGTCGGCGATGGCGTGCAGCACCGCGGACGGCCCGAGCGCCAGTTGCTCCGGGTCGTCCTCCAGTTGCTTGCGCACCTGACCGAGCTCGGCGTGTTCGCCGTGCCGGACGGTGATGATGAAGTCCTTGCCCAGGAACGCCATCAGCTCACCGGTGGCCACGATCTCGTTCGCCGTGGTCGGTGACGAGTGCTCGACGTAGCGGACCGTCTTGAACACCATGAACAGGGTGTCCTCGTACCGGTCCAGCTTGGGACGCTGATGCGCCTGGACCGCGTCCTCCACCGCCAGCTCGTGCAGCTCGAACGTGCGGGCGATGGCGGCCATCTGCTCTTCGGCGGGTTCGTACAGCCCGAGCCAGACGAAGCCCTCTCCGGTGGCGCGCACCTCCGCGATCGCGTCGGTGTGCGTCCACCGCCCGGGCTTTCGCCGCCCGTCGACGTAGACCGCGCAGTCGACGATGCACGAGTCGAGTGGCGAGGTGGCACGCGGCTTCACTGGGCCGTGGACGGTCCTGGCGCGGGAACGCAACGCGCTGAGCGAAGGAATCGCGGGCATGAGGAACTCCTGCCAGGTAGAAGGGACTGGCTTTGCGGCACGGGACTATCGCCAGTACTCACGGGTTCCTCACCTCCTCGCGTTCGTGGCTCCTCCTGGGTGGGCCGGTCGAGCGTGTCGAGGCTCTCGTTGACCAACGAGCACCAATGATCGAGGGTACTCCAACAGTGGTACTGCGTGCTCATTTCCCCCGATGAGGAGGCCGAAACAGTGCAGTTCGGGCGCTACTACGAAGAGTTCGAGGTCGGTGACGTCTACAAGCACTGGCCGGGCAAGACGGTGACCGAGTACGACGATCACCTGTTCTGCCTGCTCACCATGAACCACCATCCGCTGCACATGGACGCCCACTACGCGGAGAACACCACCGACTTCGGCAAGAACGTGGTGGTCGGCAACTACATCTACTCGCTGCTGCTGGGGATGTCCGTGCCCGACGTCTCCGGCAAGGCCATCGCCAACCTCGAGGTGGAATCGCTGCGGCACGTGGCCCCGACCTTCCACGGCGACACCATCTACGGCGAGACCGAGGTGCTGGACAAGACGCCGTCGAAGTCGAAGGACGACCGTGGCGTGGTGTACGTGGAGACCCGCGGCTACAAGCAGGACGGCACGGTGGTGTGCGTGTTCCGCCGGAAGGTGATGGTGCCGAAGCGGTCGTACGGCGAAGCGCGCGGTGGGGAGCAGCCGGGGAGGCCGGAACCTCGTGACTGACGACCCGCTCGCGGTCGTCCGGCAGCGGCTGCGCACGTTCGCCGAGGCCGAGGCGCAGACCTCGCCGCTGTACGCGCACTTGGCGGGCCAGGCCGCCGAGGACGACGAGGTGGCGGGCTTGTTGCTGGCCGCGCCGCTCAACCACGCGCGGCCGACGCTGCTGCTGGCGGCGGTGCACCGGCTCCTGGCGGCCGCGCCGGTGCACCCGCTCAGCCGGTACTACCCGACGATGGGGGGTTTCGACGGGGTCGACGACCGGACGTGGCCGTTGTTCCGGTCCTTCGTGCTGGAACGGGCCGACGAGGTGCGTCGGCTGTGCGCGACCCGGTTCACCCAGACCAACGAGGTGCAGCGGTCGGCGCTGCTGTATCCGGCCGTCGCCGCGGTCGCGAAGCGGGCGCGCTCGCCGATCGCGCTGCTGGAGGTGGGCACCAGCGCGGGGCTGCTGCTGGGGTTGGACCGCTACCGGTACGAGTACTCGTTCCGGGCGGACAAGTTCACCGCCGGACCGGCCAAGGCGGCGTTGAGCCTGAGCTGCGCGGTCGACGGTGACGGGTTCACCCAGCCGCCGAAGAAGCTGGCCGTCGGCGCCCGGCTGGGGCTGGACCAGGCCCCGGTCGACCTCGCCGACGAGGAGCAGTTCGCCTGGCTGGAGGCATGCGTGTGGCCGGATCAGCTGGAACGGGTGCGGCTGCTGCACACCGCGGCGGCCGTGCAGCGCCGGGATCCTCCCGAGCTGATGACCGGTGATGCGGTGGACGACCTGCCCGCGGCGGTAGGCAGGCTGCCCGGGGACCTGCCGCTGGTGGTGCTGACCAGCCACGCCACCACCTACCTCGAGCGGCCGCGCCGCGAGCAGTTCGTCGCGACGCTGACCGAGCTGGCGCGGCAGCGTCCGCTGTGGTGGGTGGCCAGCGGCCCGTACGAGAGCGGCATCGACCTGGTTGTGCCCGGCCGGGACGAGCTGAGCTACCGCGCCAGCGGGCTGAGCACGTTGGCGGTGACCGAGTGGGTGGACGGGCAGCCGCGTGGGCGGGTGCTCGCCCAGCACGCGCACCACGGCAAGCGAATGACCTGGCTGGGCTGACCGGGGCCGGGGCATCTTTCCGGCGTGACCTGACCGTCGCGGGGTGGCTCGGCGGGCCCATCGGCTCAGGTCGTGTGGGGTGAAGGGCTTCGGTCTTCGTCGCAAGTTGGCTCGGCAGGTTGGTCGGCTCAGGTCGTGTGGGGTGAAGGGCTTCGGTCTTCGTCACGGGGTGGCTCGGCAGGTCCGTCGGCTCAGTTCGCGCGGGGCGAAGGGCTTCGGTCTACGTCGCAAGTTGGCTCGGCGGGTCCGTCGGCTCGGTTCGCGCCCGAAGCGCCGGCTTCCTCGGCGCACTGCCGTTCGCAAGGTGGTCTCCCCGGCTCGGATCGAGCACCAGGCGTGGTCCGGGGTGCGCGCTTCTCGGCTCGTGTGTATGGGGGATGTCCGGTGGTGTGCTCGTTCGTGTCGTCTGCCTGTGCGGACCGGCGAGGCCGTCTGGCTCGCATCGATCGCCGGGGCTGGCCGGAGGCCATCTCGGCTCGCATCGACCGCCGGGGCGGCAGGCAGGGCGGATTGCCCGGCTCCTGGCGACCATCGGCGGCGGTCCGGGCCGTCCGTCTCTTTCGGCTCACCGGCCAACCGCCACGGCCTGGAAACACCGCGCCCGGGGTGACCTGCCGATCATGCCGATCGATGCTGGCCGCGGAACCCTGGAAGGACCGCGCCCGGGGTGCGCAGCATGCGCTCACTGGAAGGACCGTGCCCGGGGGTGACCTGACGTGGCGTGACCGGCTCAGCGACTCGCCCGCACTGGGAGGACCGTGCCCCGGGGGGGGGTGACCTGGTCGTTCCGGGGCCGCGCCGACAGGCTGTCCCGGGAAGGACCGTGCCCGGGGTGACCTGACCTGAACGGGGTATCCCCGGCCGGATGAAATTGTGGGGTCCGTTCCGCCGCCGGACATGCCCGGTCGGGCATTTCTCGCTGTGGGATGGCTCTCGCGTCAGCGGGGAAGGGCATTCCAACCACGGAGGGTGTCGGTCAGTTGCTCCACCAGAGCGCCCTCCTGCTCGAACCGGGTGTATTCCTCGGCTGTGACCCAGCGAACATCGGCGGCATCATCACCCGGGCGGAGCAGTCCGCCGATGACCGAACAGAAGTAGTCGTGGATCTCGAATTCGCCGCGCACCACGACGCCGGCCAGCGCGCCGCAAGTCACCTCCAAACCGGTCTCTTCGCGCAGCTCACGGGCCACCGCGGCGGCGTCGGACTCCCCGGCCTCGACCCTTCCCCCAGGCAGGGACCACTTTCCCGGCGACGGCGGGTGGCCGCGCTTGATCATCAGCAGCCTGCCGCGCGCGTCGTGCACCACCGCGCCGACGCAACGCACTGTGGGCTTTTTCGCGGCCATAGCCACAGAGAGTAGTGAAGCGGTAGCATGTCCGGCGGGGCTGGCCCGTCTGCGGGACTTCCCTTGCGGAATACCGCACCTGGTGCGGTATGAACGAACCGGTGACGTGAGCGACGAGTAGACGGGATCTGATCGCCAGTGAACGCGAAGAAAATAGCTGCTGTGACCGGGATCCTGCTGGTGCTGTTCTTCGTGATTTCGCAGCCCGGTCAGTCCGCGGCCATGGTGCACAACATCCTGGGCATGCTGCAGGACGCGGCTGAGTCGTTGATCGCGTTCGTCAGCAACGTCGTCAACGGCTGACGCAGGGCACGCGCTTCACCATGCTGCTGGCTCCCCGGGATCCGGACGAGTACCTGCTCGACACCGAGCGACGGGTCATCCGCGTTCGCCGGCATTGGGCGGTCCTGCTGTGGGACACGTTCGAAAGCGCCGCGCTGCTGGCGATCACCATCATGGTGTCCTACCTGCTCCCGCCGTCGGAGCTGATCCAGAGCGCGCTGTGGTACGTCGCGCTGGCGGTGGTGCTCCGGTTTGCGTGGAAGGTCATGGAGTGGTGGGTGGAGACCCTGGTGGTCACCGACAAGCGCTTCGTGCTCACCCGCGGCATCTTCACCACCAAGGTGCTGATGATGCCCATCAGCAAGGTCACCGACCTGACCTACGAGCGGCCGTTCATCGGCCGCATCCTCGGCTACGGTACGGTGATCGTCGAGTCGGCCGGTCAGATCCAGGCGCTGAACAACATCGACTTCATCCCGCATCCCGAGGAGTTCTACGACTCGATCTCCGAGCTGGTCTTCGGCGACAAGAAGGCCCAGGCCCAGCGGTTCTCGATGATGAAGGCGCAGCGCGCGGCGAAGGGCAAGCGCCCGGTCGGCTGACCCAGCCGTCCCGTCGCACACCGGCCGCCACCTGCATCGGCGCCGTCCTGGCCGGTCGGGCACACTCGACAGGTGCGCATCGATCTCCACACCCACACCGTGCTGTCGGACGGCACGGACACGCCGCGTGAGCTGATCCAGGCGGCGGCCGCGGCGGGCCTGGACGTCCTGGCCATCACCGATCACGACACCACGGCCGGGTGGCAGGAGGCGGTCGACGCGCTGCCGTCCGGCATGACGTTGATCCGGGGAGCCGAGTTGTCCTGCGTCAGCACTTCGGAGCAGGGCTGGCCGATCAGCGTGCACCTGCTGGCGTACCTGTTCGATCCGGACGCGCAGGCGCTGGTCGCCGAACAGCGACGGCTCCGGGCGGAGCGGCGGGAGCGGCTGCGCCGGATGGCCGAGCGCATGGCCGCGGACGGCCTCCCGATCGATCCGGAGGCGGTGCTGGCGTCGCTGCCCGCCGACGGCTCCGCGGGGCGGCCGCACCTGGCCAGGGCGCTGGTCGAGGCGGGCTTGGTGAGTTCGGTGAGCGAGGCGTTCGACAAGTACCTGGGCAGCCGGGGCCGGTACTACGTGCGGCGGGCGGACACCCCGGTGAGGCGAGCCGTCGCGATGATCGCCGAAGCCGGCGGGGTGACCGTGCTCGCCCATCCGTGGGCCTACTCGCGCGGCCCGACGGTCGGGGAGGACGTCATCGCCGAGCTGGCGGCGGCCGGCCTGACCGGGATCGAGGTGGATCATCCCGACCACGATCCGGCCACCAGACAGCGCCTGCGCGGGCTGGCGGCGGAGCTGGGCCTGCTGACCACCGGGTCGAGCGACTACCACGGCGCGAACAAGCCGACGCCGATCGGCGCGGAGACCACCGACCCGGAGGTGTACGAGCAGCTCGTTGCGCGTGCGACCGGCCGCCCTCCGGTGAGAGGCTGAGTCGTGTACTTCGATCTCGAGGTTTTCACGTCCGCGCTGATCACCCTGCTGGTCATCATGGACCCGCCGGGCACGGTGCCGGTGTTCCTCAGCCTGACCGGCCGCAAGCCCCCGGCGGCACGGGCCAAGGCGGCGCGGCAGGCGGTGCTGATCTCGCTGCTGGTCATCACGCTGTTCGCGGTGGCCGGGCAGGCCATCCTGGCCTATCTGGGCATCGGCATCCCCGCGTTGCAGGGCGCAGGCGGCCTGCTGTTGCTGCTGATCGCGCTGGACCTGCTGACCGGCCGGGAAAGCGCCCAGCCGCGTCCGGCCGACGACGTGAACGTGGCGCTGGTGCCGCTGGGCACGCCGCTGCTGGCCGGTCCGGGCGCCATTGCGGCGACCATCGTGTTCGTCCGCGAGGCGGAGGGCCACCTGGGTGCCTACCTGGCGCTGGCCGCGGCCATCCTGCTGGTCCACGTCGGGCTGTTCCTGTGCCTGCGGTTCGCCGGTGGCCTGATCAAGCTGCTGCGGGAAAGCGGCATCACCCTGCTGGCCAAGATCGCCGGTCTGCTGCTGGCCGCCATCGCCGTGCAACTGGTCGCCGAGTCGGTCCGCGGGTTCATCGCCGGTGGCTGATCACCGACCGCACGCGGGGGCAGCGCTCCGGCTGAGACTAGCCTGACGGGTATGAGGGCGGATGAGGTGGTGGTGAGCAGGCCGCGCCGGGATGCCGCCGGCGTCGCGCGATTTCTCACCGGGTCATTGGCCGCCGGCCTGGTCGCCCTGACCGCGGTGCTGGTGGTGGCGGAGTGGGTGACCGAGGCCAACGGCCTGGACGGGCCGGGTGCGGGCACGATCACGGGCCACGCGGTCGCCTCGTTCGCCGCCCTGGTTGCCGCGGTGGTGGCGGATCGTCAGCGAGGGCGGATCGTCGCGGCGGCGTTGGCGGTGGTCGTGGTCGTCGTGGCCGCCGTGCTGTGGTTCTACTGGCTCACCTGAGCGGATCACCCGGTACGTGAGCGGGTGCGCGGCCGCGCGTCGCGGCAAGGCTGGTCGATGCATCACCGGAACGCAACCAGCGTGTCGCCGCGCTGCTCGAGCAGCACCGGACCGACGCGTCCCAGCCGCACCGGCCCTTGGTAGTCGCCTCGGTCGACGGCGATCGTGTTGGACGCCACGCCGGTTCGCTCGTCGATGACGGCGACACCGCCGTCGATCGGCACGACGACGCTGCCCGCCCACAGCACCCCCGTGCCGCGGGTGTCCGGCAGTGTCCACCGGGGCTGCAATGTCGTGGCGTCCAGCGCGAGAGTCGCCGACCCGGTGTCCCACAACACCGACGAGACCCCGTTGGTGGTCCGGGGCGTCCCCGCGTCGTGCGCGGCCAGCAGCTCGTCCGCCGGCATGGTCAGGCGGTACTGGTGCACCAGCTTGCCCGGCTTGGCGTAGATCAGCATCTGACGCGAGTGCGGCAGGACGACGGCGGCACGGGGCTCGTCGTCCCGCGCCACCGCGACCACGCGGCCGTCCGGCCCGGGCAGTTCGGCCGACAGCAGCACCTTGGGCTCGTCGGTCCTGTTCTCGCCGTCCTTCTCGTTGGTCGTGCCGATGACGGTCAGCCAGTCGGCCCGGTCACCCGCGCAGCGCTCGGTGACGGCGATCTTGCCCACGGCCAGGGTCATGGAGTTCAGCACGCAGTCGGCGCGGGGCGGGCGGGCCGGATCGGGTGTGCATCGCCGCTCCTGCTCCGGCGGCGGCGACGTCTCCACCTGCCCGCCACCGGACTCGCTGGTGGCGGTGCAGCCGGGCGGATGCTGCCGGTTCGGCTCCACCGGTGTCGGCACCCGCCCGTACTCCATCGTCCGGATCAGCTCCCTGCTCCAGACGTTGAGCAGCTTCCGGCCGGTGGCCAGCACGTGTGTTCCGTCGCTGAGCAGGCGAGTGCCGAACTCGGCGTCGCCGTTGCGTTGGGCTCGCAGCCTGCCGGTGGTGATGTCGAACCGGGACACCTCGCTGCACCCGGCCGACTTGCTGTGCACGACGACGACACTGCCCCAGGCTTCGGCGACCGTGCACAGCGGGAGGTCACGCGCGTAATGCCAGCGCTCGCGCCCGGTTTCGGCGTCCCGCCCAGTGACTTCGCCGTCGGCAGCGGTGACGACCGTCGAACCGTGGGCGACCGGGACCACGGTGGCCGGGCTGGGGGCCCGCCACGCCTCGGTCAGCCGTTCCGGCGGCTGCGCCGGCTCGGGAAGCGCAGGCACCGGCCGCGCCGTGGAGCGGCTGGTGGCCCTGCTGTCGCTCTGCGCCCACACCACCGCTCCGACGACCACGACGAGTACGACGATGATCGCCGCGGCGATCCTGTCCCGCGGACGTGTCCACGGCGAACGGGTACCGGTCCGCTTGTGCGGCTCGCGCGAACCGGGCACGAGTCAGGCGTCTCCGCCTGCTGACGTGGTAGCGCTGCTGCGGCGGCGACGCCGGCGGCGGCGCGTGCCGGACGGTTTGCCCGGCGCCGAGCTGGCCGGCTCGTCCGAGCGCGCTTCCGGCGCCGTCTGAGCCTGGCCCGCCGCCGTGTCGGCCTGCTGCTTGCCTGCCGATGCCGAGCGGCCGCTACGGGTGCGCTTGCGCGAGCGCCGCTTGCCCGGCGACTGCGACCGCGGGCCACCGGCGCGCTTGCCGCCGAAGTCCTCGGCCTCCTCCGCGGCCAGCCCGGCGCGGGTTCGCTTGGCCAGCGGCAACCGCCCGGTCGCCTCCCGCGGGATGCCCAGGTCGGTGTACAGGTGGTCGGACGTCGAATACGTCTCCACCGGCTCCGGGATGCCCAGGCCGAGCGTGTCGGAGATGAGCCGCCAGCGCTGCTCCTCGTCCCAGTCCACCAGCGTCACCGCGACACCGGCCTTGCCCGCCCGGCCGGTACGGCCGATGCGGTGGATGTAGGTCTTCTCGTCCTCCGGGCACTGGTAGTTGATCACGTGGGTGACGTCGTCGACGTCGATGCCACGGGCCGCCACGTCGGTGGCCACCAGGACGTCGATCTTGCCCGACCGGAACGCGCGCAGCGCCTGCTCCCTGGCCGACTGGCCGAGGTCGCCGTGCACCGCACCGGCGGCGAAGCCGCGCTCGGTGAGGTCGTCGGCGAGCTTCTGCGCGGTGCGCTTGGTCCGGGTGAAGATCATGGTCAGCCCACGGTCCTTGGCCTGCAGCACCCGCGCGATCAGCTCCGGCTTGTCCAGCGCGTGCGCTCGGTAGACGAACTGGGCGGTGCGTTCGTGCACCGCGCCCTGGTCGACCTCCTCGGCACGGATGTGCGTCGGCTTGTGCAGGAACGCGCGGGCCAGCGTGATGATCGGGCCAGGCATGGTGGCCGAGAACAGCATCGTCTGCCGCTGCTCCGGCACCATCTGCAGAATCCGCTCCACGTCCGGCAGGAAGCCGAGGTCGAGCATTTCGTCGGCCTCGTCGAGCACCAGCGCGGACACCTTGCCCAGCACCAGGTGCCGCTGCTCGGCCAGGTCCAGCAGCCGTCCCGGGGTACCGACCACCAGGTCGACGCCCTTCTTCAGCGCCTTGATCTGCGACTCGTACGGCCGCCCGCCGTACACCGCGAGGGTGCGGACGCCGAGGTACTTGCCTGCGTCGTGCAGGTCGTGCGTGACCTGCAGGCACAGCTCGCGGGTCGGCACCACCACCAGCGCCTGCGGTGTGCCGTCACCCGGCAGGGTCAGCCGGTTGAGGATCGGGACACCGAAACCGAGTGTCTTGCCGGTCCCGGTGCGGGCCTGCCCGATGACGTCCTCGCCGGCCAGTGCCAGCGGCAGGGTCAATTCCTGAATGGCGAACGTGCGCTCGATGCCCGCTTCTTTCAGCGCCCGGACGATTTCCGGCTTGATGTCGAACTCGCTGAATTTCGGTGCCTCGGGCCGCACCGGGGCGCCGGCACGCAGCGGATGGGAAGTATCGCTCTCGTCGACACCGGCCTCGCTGTGCTCCAGCGTGACGGGGTCGGTGGGCCCGGGGGCATCCGGCTGTTCGGATCGCTCGCCAGGCGTGTTCGTCATGGTCAGCGTGATCGCCTCTCTCGATGTTCCAGCGCGCACAGCTGACGGTGGGAATCCCCAATGTGCCGATCGGGACACGACCGGCATCGGCTCGCGTGCACGCACAGTGCCTCGATATCGCTCGATGTTCCGCGAAACCGCACGCCCACGAACAGGTGGTGGCGCGCGTGATGCGATATCGCTCTCCAGGTGCAGTCTACCGGCCCAAATCGGCGTTAGGGTCTAAACATGACCGACGGCACCGACCAATCGGCCAACTCCGCGACGGAGAAGACCGACGAACAGCGAGGTACTCAGGCTGCCAAGGAGCCGCTCAGCGAGGGCGTGGTGGACCTGCTCGGCGTGTTGGCCTACGGCGAGCTGGCCGCGTTCGACCGGCTGGCGGAGGACGCCAGGGGAGCGCCGACGTTGACCGGTCGCGCCCAGCTGTCCGCCATGGCGGCCGCGGAGATGTCGCACTACCAGCTCATCGAGCGTTACCTGGCCGAGCACGGGGTGTCCGTGGAGGACGCCATGCGGCCGTTCGTCAAGCCGCTGGACGCCTTCCACGCAGGCACCCGGCCGAAGACGTGGCTGGAATCCCTGGTGAAGGCCTACGTCGGCGACCAGCTGGCGGCCGACCTGTACCGGGAGGTCGCCGACTGGCTGGACCCCGAGACGCGGGAGATCGTGCTCACGGTGCTGGCCGACACCGGACATTCGGCGTTCGCCGAGCGTGAGGTCACCGCGGCCATCGAGGCCGATTCGAAGCTGCGCGACCGCCTGGCGCTGTGGGGCCGGCGCCTGCTCGGCGAAGCGCTCACCCAGTCCCAGTACGTCGCGGCCGAGCGTGACGGGCTGGCCGAGCTGATCATCTCCGGTTCCGGCGACATCTCGGGCATCGCCGCGCTGTTCCGCCGGATGCAGCAGCGGCACCACAAGCGGATGCAGGCGCTCGGCCTCGGCTGACGCGCCCGCCCGGCGGTGGGATAGCCTGGCAGGAGAGCGGACGCGTCCGCAGAGGCTGTGCAGGAGGCATGGGTGGAGATCAAGATCGGCATCGATGAGTCGCCCCGCGAGCTGGTGGTGTCCAGCAACCAGACGCAGGAGGAAGTCGAGAAGCTGGTCACCGAGACGCTGGACAAGGGCGAAGGCCTGCTGCGGCTGTCCGACGAGAAGGGGCGCACCTACCTGGTGCCGTCCGACAAGATCGCCTACGTGGAGATCGCGCCGACCGACACGCGCCGGGTCGGGTTCGCGGTCGTCGAGCCGACGAAGGACGCCAAGGACGCCAAGTAGTGCCGCGAGTGCTCACTCGGCGGCTTTCTCGGCACCTGTGGCCGCGTCGCCACGGGTGTCGCGCATTTTGATCACCTTGTTCAGTTCGAGCGGCTTGTTCGGGTCGACCGTGTGACCGTGCTGGCGCAGCACGCCGTCGATCGCTGCCCAGATGATCTGCGTGGTGTACTCCACCACGGCTTCCTTGCTCATCGACTGGCGTTCCAGCCACCATTCCCCGATGTTCTGCACCAGCCCGACCACGCCGTGCGCCCACGGCTCGGCGGCGCCGGAGTCCATGCCGAACGCGCGCATGTAGTCGCCGAGCACGGCGGTCACCGCGGTGGCGATGAGCCGTTTGTCCTCCTGGGCGATGGCGGTGCTCGGCGAGTCGGCGGCGTGCGGCGGCGGGTGCACCAGCAGCCGATACAGGTTCGGGTACTCCTCCACGGTGCTGAAGAAGGCGTCGATCGCCCGCCGGATGCGCGGCACCGGGGCCAGCTCCTGGTTCAGCGCGGGCATCAGCCGGTTGAAGAGGATCTCGGTCCCGCGCTGGCCGAGCGCCACCAGCAGGTCGGCCTTGTCGGTGAAGTGCCGGTACAGCACAGGCTTGGTGACCCCGGCCTCGGCGGCGACGTCCTCCATGCCGAAGTCCGGCCCCTGCTTGTCGATGACCCGCAGCGCTGCCTCGACGAACTCTTTGCGGCGCTCGATGCGGTGCCGCCGCCAGCGGTCGCGCCGGGCGTCGCCCCGGTCGGCCCGGCCTCGTGCGCCCTCCTTGACACCGTCAGCCATGCCGGTCACCATACCGCGAGGTAACTGTTACCGGTCGTTACAGTAAGTTCGGCGAAGGGGCGGAGCGCGTGAGCCTGGTGGAGCCACAGCGCCGGTGGCTGCCGGCGGCGTCCAGTGCAGGGATGGAACGGGTCGACCGGTTCACCGCCGGTGACGGCACCCGCCTGCTGGTCCGAAGCAGCGGGCCGAGCACCGCCCCGGTCACCGTGGTTCTGGTGCACGGCTGGACGCAGCACAGCGGCTGCTGGGACGGCGTGTGCGCGCTGCTGCCCCCGGATGTCCGCGTTCTCCGCGTCGATCTGCGCGGTCACGGCGGTTCGGACCCCGCACCCCCAGGCACGCGCACCCTGGAGCAGCTCGCCGACGACGTGGCCGAGGTGCTGGCTGCGCGCACCTCGGGGCCGGTGGTACTGGTGGGCCACTCGATGGGCGGGATGACGCTCATGGCGCTGGCCGAGCGGCATCCGCGGCTGGTCGCCGACCGGGTGGCCGGGGTGGCTTTCGTGGCGACCTCGTCCGGCAACATGCACCGCATCACGCTGGGGCTGGGCGGGGTGCTCGGCCGCACCGTGCCACGGGCCGAGCCCGTGCTGCGTGGATTGCTGGAACGCCGCGAGGACGGCTCGTTGCCCGCGGTGCCGCAGCTGATCAGTCCCGTGGTGCGGTGGCTGGCGTTCGGCAAGCGGGCCCGCTGGCAGCACGTGAACGACACGGCGCGGGCGGTGCTCGCCGCCCATCCGGCCACCGTCGGCGGGTTGCTGGACGCGATCTTCGCGCACGACCGGACCGTGGTACTCGGCGCGCTGCGCAGCATTCCGACAGTGGTGCTGGCCGGTGACCGGGATCGGCTGTGCTCGGTGGAGCACGCCAAGGTCATCGCCGAGCAGCTGCCCGGGACCAGCTTCGTGCTCTACCCGGGGGCCGGGCACATGCTCATGCACGAGCGCACCACCGACGTGGCACGAAGCCTGATGTCGTTGATTCGCGCTGCGGTCCCCGCGGCCTAGCCGGGCCGTCCGCGCCACGGTCCCCGCGGCCTAGTCGGGCCGTACGCGCCGCGGTGTCCGCCGGTGGGCGACGGCTTGGGGCCCCTGGCGAAATCGTCGGGCCCCCTGCTGCTCAGTGCTCGGCCTGGTGCTGCAGTGGGAAGCCGCCGCCGATGCCACGCCACGCCAGCTGCGCGATGAGCGCGACCGCTTCGTCCCGGTCGATCGCGGTGTGGTTGTCCTGCCAGTAGCGCGCACTGACCTGGCTCATGCCCACCAGCCCGGACGCCAGCAACTGCGCCTTGGCCGGTGGCAGGCCGGCGTCGGCGGTGATGGTGTCGGTGATCGCGTGCACGCACGCGGACATGGCCCGCTCGACCGCCGCCTGCACCGCGGGCTCGCCGCGCAGATCGGACTCGAACACCATCCGGAACGCGCCGCTGTCCGCGCTGACGAAGTCGTAGTACGCGGCCACCGCGTTGTACACCCGCTGCTTGTTGTCGGTCGTCGACTTCATGGCCTTGGTGACCTCGGCGACCAGCTGCTCCACGTTGTCCTCGAGCAGCGCGATGTACAGCTCGAGCTTGCCGGGGAAGTGCTGGTAGAGCACCGGCTTGGAGACTCCCGCCCGCTCGGCGATCTCGTCCATCGCGGTCGCGTGGTAGCCGTTGGCGGCGAAGACGTCCCTGGCCACCGAAAGCAGTTGTGCCCGGCGCTTGCGTTTGGGCATGCGCACCCCGCGCTTGAGCTGAGCGAGGACGCCGGTGGCCTGCGCGTTCGTCGTTTCCGTCATGGCCGGCCTTCCGCATGTCGTGCGCTGTGTCGCGCGTTGTCGTCGGTAGCTGCAGGGGCGGATCTCGCCGCTCCCGACAGTACCCGCCAGTAATACCCGTGGTGCAAGCCGCGCCGGGTCGGCTGACCAGCGGTGCGTCAGCTCTGCCCGTTGGCGCAGCGGTCGTGGCGTACGCCATGCTTGGTGCCATGGCTGATCCGGGAGTGGCGGGCGGCGGCTACGACTCCGCCTGGGACGACCTCGAACTGCCGGAGCTGGACGAGCACCTGCCGCCGTGGCCGGGCGCGGTGGAGGAGTCCGGTGGCGTGCGGCTGCACGTCCGGCGGACCGAACCCGAGCTCACCCCGGACGGCGCGCCGACCGCCGTGTACGTGCACGGGCTCGGCGGCTCGTCGACGAACTGGACCGATCTCGGCCGCCTGCTCGCCCCGTGGGCCCGCGGCGTCGCCGTCGACCTGCCGGGTTTCGGGCTCTCCGAGCCGGAGGACGGTTTCGACTACAGCCTGCGCGCCCACGCCGACCGGGTTGCCCGGTTCGTGCGCGGCTTCGGCGACGGACCGGTCCACGTGCTGGGCAACTCGATGGGCGGCGCGATCGCCATCCTGCTGGCTGCGCGGTGGCCCGAGCTGGTGCGCTCCGTGACGCTGGTCTCGCCCGCGGTGCCGGACCTGCGGCCGAGCATCAAGCGGCTGTCCGACCCTCGGCTTGCGCTCGCCTACCTGCCGGTGATCGGGACGCGCGCCCGGCAACAGCTGATCGCGATGACCCCGGAGCAGCGCGTGCGCCAGGTGATCGAGCTGTGCTACCACGACCCGTCGCGGCTGCCGCCGCACCGCCTGGCCGAGATGGTCGAGGAGTACCGGCAGCGCAGCGGCCACGCCTGGGCGGTCACCGCGATGGGGCGGTCGACGCTCGGCATCGTCCGCGACTGGGTGGCCAGGGGCCCGCGGTCGTTGTGGCGGGCGCTGGAGGAGATCACAGCGCCGTCGCTGGTGGTCTGGGGCGAGCGGGACCGGGTGATCAGCGCGCGGAAGGCGGTGCGGACCGTCCGCGCCCTGCGGCGTGGCAGGCTGTTGATGCTCCCGGATACTGGACATGTAGCGCAGATGGAGCAGCCGCGGCGGGTGGCGCAAGCCACCGTGGAGCTGTGGCGTGAGGCGGAGGCCGGACGATAGGCCGACAGGGTGACGACGATGATCGGGATGTCAGCCTGTCGGCGCAGGATTCGATACGCGATGTGGCAGGCTGTAAACCGTGGGTGAGCGTGTGACGAACGGGCCGCGGAGCGCACGGCTTCGCAGGTCACAGCCACCCGATCGCACGTCGGGCGGCATTCCGCGGTATCGCCCCGGTGGCAGGCGGATCGCCGCCGAGCCGTTGGAGGCTTCCTGGAAGCCGGGCGAACCCGCCCGGCGGAGTTCCCGGTCCCGGTCCCGTCCCCGGTCCGGGCCGGCCAGCTGGGTCAAGAAGTACGGCTGGCGGATCTACGCGCTGCCGATTCTGCTGGTCGTCACCGTCCTGGCGGTGCTGGACGCGCGTGACGGTGCGCAGCCCGGGCCGGCAGCTGCGCCGCCGCAAGGGCCGGCAGCGGGCGCACCGTCCGAGCCCGAGGGGCCGAGCGCGACGGAGACCCCGGTCAAGCCGGTGGACCTGCGCATTCCGACCGCGGAGCTTCCTCCCGGCGGGAAGTACACCGAGAAGGGCCGGGGCACCTGGCGGGTGGTGAAAGGCTCCAGCCCGCCAGTCGGCAAGCGGGGTGCGCGGCTGCTCAAGTACACCGTCGAGGTGGAGAACGGCCTCGACCCGTCCAGCTACACCGGGGACGACGCGTTCGCCCAGACCGTCGAGGCCACCCTGGCGGATCCGCGGAGCTGGATCGGCAGCGGCGAGGTGCGCTTCCAGCGGGTGGACGACCCCGCGAAGGCCGACTTCCGGATCAGCCTGACCTCGCCGCGGACCACCCACCGGGCGGACATCTGCGGGTTCCAGATCAGATACGAGTCGTCGTGCTACCAGCGCCGGATGGACCGCGTGATCATCAACCTGGCGCGGTGGGTGCGCGGCGCGAAGGCGTTCAACTCGGACATGACCGCCTACCGGCAGTACGCCATCAACCACGAGGTCGGCCATGTGCTGAACAACGGGCACGTGGGCTGCCAGCGCAACGGTGCCCTGGCGCCGGTGATGATGCAGCAGACGTTCGGCGTGGCCAACAACTACGTGGCCAAGTTGAACAAGGCGGACCCGACGAACTATGCCGCGGTGCCGCGGGACGGGAAGGTCTGCAAGCCCAACGCGTGGCCGAATCCCGGGGCGCAGTGACGCCGGGGCTGTCGCTTGCGTGCGACGCGGCGCAGTCGCCGACGAGGGTGGCGTGACCGCCCTTACGGCCGGGATGCGGGAATGCGGGATGCCACGCCGCTGTTGTTCCAGAGTGTGGACGGTGACGTCATGATGTGGACGGACGCTGGCAGTGCGAGGACTATCGACGTCAGACGGCACCGCACAACCGACGTGGCGTGAACCTGGAGGTCGAATGTCAGGCAGCCTGCCGCCGCTGGTGGAGCCCGCGGCCGAGCTGACCAAGGAGGAAATCGCCCGCTACAGCCGGCACCTGATCATCCCGGACGTCGGGGTGGACGGGCAGAAGCGGCTGAAGAACGCGAAGGTGCTGGTCATCGGCGCCGGCGGGCTGGGCAGCCCCGCGCTGCTGTACCTGGCTGCCGCGGGTGTCGGCACGCTGGGCATCGTCGACTTCGACACGGTGGACGAGTCCAACCTGCAGCGGCAGGTGATCCACGGGCAGTCGGACGTCGGCAAGCTCAAGGCCCAGTCGGCCAAGGAGTCGATCGCCGAAGTCAACCCGTTCGTCACGGTCAACCTGCACACCGAGCGGCTGACCAGCGAGAACGCCCTGGACATCTTCTCCGGCTACGACCTGATCCTGGACGGCACGGACAACTTCGCCACGCGGTACCTGGTCAACGACGCAGCGGTCATCCTGGGCAAGCCGTACGTGTGGGGCTCGATCTTCCGGTTCGAAGGCCAGGTGTCGGTGTTCTGGGAGGCCGCCCCGAACGGCAAGGGCGTCAACTACCGCGACCTGTACCCGGAGCCGCCGCCACCCGGCATGGTTCCGTCCTGCGCCGAGGGCGGCGTGCTGGGTGTGCTGTGCGCGTCGATCGGGTCGATCATGGTCAACGAGGCGATCAAGCTGATCACCGGGATCGGCGAGCCGCTGCTCGGCAGGCTGGTCACCTACGACGCGCTGGAGATGCGCTACCGCGAGGTGAAGATCCGCAAGGACCCGGAGACGCCGAAGATCACCGAGCTGATCGACTACGAGACGTTCTGCGGTGTGGTGTCGGACGAGGCGCAGCAGGCGGCGCAGGACAGCACCATCACGCCGCACGAGCTGAAGGCCATGTTCGACTCGGGCAAGGAGTTCGAGCTGATCGACGTGCGGGAGCCGCACGAGTACGAGATCGTCCGGATCGAGGGCGCCAAGCTCGTGCCGAAGGACCGGATCCTGTCCGGGGAGGCGCTGGCCGAGCTGCCGCAGGACAAGCCGATCGTGCTGCACTGCAAGTCGGGTGGCCGGTCGGCGGAGGCGCTGGCGGCGCTGCACCGCGCCGGCTTCTCCGACGCGGTGCACCTGGGCGGCGGGATCCTGGCCTGGGCGAAGCAGATCGACCCGAGCCTGCCGACGTACTGAGCACGAACCCGGGGCTCGAGTCCGCGTCCCGACCTGGGGGCCGGACTCGAGCCCTTTGGCGTGCCGTTCTGGGGAATCCTCCAGCTTCTGGCGTTCCTGGTGGGCGCAGGGCGCGACTTGTCCAGCATGGGGCGGTACTGCAGCTGTCCGGCCGGTGTGCGCAGGACCCGAGTCGTGGTGGCCTGACGGACGCCGTGAATATCGACTTGCAGTCGGCACGAGTGGGCTGTGACCTGACCGGCCCAGGCAGGGGATGAGGCATCTCCCCGGTGGCGGGTCGGCATGCGCCGCCCATTGGGGTGGCAGGTTGCGCCCAATGGAGTCAGGGACCCGCGGGCGGCGGAGTGTCACCCGGTGGAGTGAGAATCGAGCGCGTTAGTCTGCCGCCGTGCCGGTCACT
>NZ_PKFA01000007.1:0-60032 GCF_002919275.1 Thermocrispum sp.
TGTGCCGGGTCCGAGGGAGTGGCGGCGTGAGAGCGACTTCGCCAAGCCTGCAGTCGCGGTGAACGGTCGTCCCAGCGCGCGGGCCGCTCGGCCCGGCCGTTGCCGCGCGCGGCAGCCGGGACCTCGGTGGCCGCCTCCGCGGGCGCCTCCGGCTCCACCGGCTCGACCTGCGCGTTGAACAGGATGCCGACGACCTCTTCCTTCAGCGAGTCCAGCATGGCCTGGAACATGTCGTAGCCTTCGCGCTGGTACTCGATGACCGGGTCCTTCTGCGCGTACGCCCGCAGCGAGATGCCCTCCTTGAGGTAGTCCATCTCGTACAGGTGCTCGCGCCACTTGCGGTCCAGCACCATCAGCACGACGTGGCGCTCCAGCTCCCGCATCGCGCCTTCGCCGCGCTTGCTGTCGATCTCCGCCTCGCGGCGTTCGTAGGCCTTCCTGGCGTCTTCGACCAGGGCGTCGCGCAGCTGCTCCTTGGTGAGGTCCGGATGGCTGCTCTCGATCTCGTCCCAGGTCACCGACACCGGGTAGAGGGTGCGCAGGTTCGTCCACAGCTTCTCGTGGTCCCAGTCCTCCGCGTACCCCTCGGCGGCGACCTCCTCCACGTAGTCGGTGATGACGTCGTGGATCATGTGCAGGCACTGCTCGCGGAGATCCTCGCCCTCCAGCACCCGGCGGCGCTCGGCGTAGACCACCTTGCGCTGCTGGTTCATCACCTCGTCGTACTTGAGGACGTTCTTGCGGATCTCCATGTTCATCTGCTCGACCTGCGCCTGGGCCGACTTGATGGCGCGAGTGACCATCTTGGCCTCGATCGGCTGGTCGTCGGGCAGACGCATGGTCGTCATGACCCGCTCCACCATGGACGCGTTGAACCGCCGCATCAGTTCGTCCTGCAGCGACAGGTAGAAGCGGGACTCACCCGGGTCACCCTGACGTCCGGACCGGCCGCGCAGCTGGTTGTCGATCCGGCGCGACTCGTGCCGTTCGGTGCCCAGCACGTACAGGCCGCCGGCTTTGATGACCTCTTCGGCCTCGCGCTTGCTCTCCGCGATGGCCTTCTCGTGCTCGGCCGGGTAGGCGGCCTCGTACTCCTCGGGGGTCTCGACCGGGTCCAGGCCGCGCTCGCGCAGCGCCTGGTCGGCAAGGATCTCCGGGTTGCCGCCCAGCACGATGTCGGTGCCTCGGCCCGCCATGTTGGTGGCGACCGTGACCGCGCCCTTCTTCCCCGCCTTGGCGACGATCAACGCTTCCCGCTCGTGGTGCTTGGCGTTCAGCACCTCGTGCGGGATGCCGCGCTTGAGCAGCAGCTTCGACAAGTACTCCGAGCGCTCGACACTGGTCGTACCGACCAAGACCGGCTGGCCCTTGGCGTGCCGCTCGGCGATGTCGTCGGCAACCGCCTCGAACTTGGCCTCCTCGGTCTTGTAGATCAGATCCGGCATGTCCTTGCGGATCATCGGCTTGTTGGTCGGGATCGGGACCACGCCGAGCTTGTAGGTCTGCTGGAACTCCGCCGCCTCGGTTTCGGCGGTACCGGTCATGCCCGCCAGCTTCTCGTAGAGCCGGAAGTAGTTCTGCAGCGTGATGGTGGCCAGCGTCTGGTTCTCGGCCCTGATCTCGACGCCTTCCTTGGCCTCGATCGCCTGGTGCAGGCCTTCGTTGTACCGGCGGCCGGCCAGCACGCGGCCGGTGAACTCGTCGACGATGAGGACCTCGCCGTTGCGGACGATGTAGTCCTTGTCCCGCTTGAACAGCTCCTTGGCCTTCAGCGCGTTGTTCAGGTAGCCGATCAGCGGGGTGTTGGCCACCTCGTAGAGGTTGTCGATGCCCAGCTGGTCCTCGACGAACTCGACACCCTTCTCGGTGACACCGATGGCGCGCTTGCGCTCGTCCACCTCGTAGTGCACGTCCCGCTTCATCAGCGGCGCCAGGCGGGCGAACTCCTGGTACCAGCGCGAGGACTGGTCCGCGGGCCCGGAGATGATCAGCGGGGTCCTGGCCTCGTCGATGAGGATCGAGTCCACCTCGTCCACGATGGCGTAGTGGTGGCCACGCTGGACGCACTCGTCCAGGCTCCACGCCATGTTGTCGCGCAGGTAGTCGAAGCCGAACTCGTTGTTGGTGCCGTAGGTGATGTCGGCGTTGTAGGCGGCCCGCCGCTCGTCCGGCGACATGTGCGCCAGGATCACGCCGACCTCCAGGCCGAGGAAGCGGTGCACCCGGCCCATCCACTCGGCGTCGCGCTTGGCCAGGTAGTCGTTGACCGTGACGACGTGCACGCCTTTGCCGGAGATCGCGTTCAGGTAGGCGGGCAGCACACAGGTCAGCGTCTTGCCTTCACCGGTCTTCATCTCGGCGACCTGACCGAGGTGCAACGCGGCGCCGCCCATCACCTGCACGTCGTAGTGCCGCTGGCCGAGCACGCGGGACGCGGCCTCCCGGGCGACCGCGAACGCCTCGGGGAGCAGGTCGTCCAGCGACTCCCCCTTGGCGTGGCGTTCCCGGAATTCGTCTGTCTTCGCCCGCAGCTGCGCATCGGACAGGGGCTTGACGTCGTCTTCGAGGGCGTTGACCGAGTCGGCGATGTACTTCAGGCGCTTGACCCGTTTACCCTCACCCGCTCGCAGCAGGCGGCTCAAAACCATTCCGGCTCGACCTCACTGAGTATTGCTGTCGTTCACGGTGCATGAAGCTGGTTGTCCATCGTAGTGGGCAACCAGTGAGAACAACGGTCGCCTCGAGGTGAATAGTTCCTCTTCGTACACCGACTTTCGTCGTCAACCTACCTTGCCGCCGCGTCGCACCGGCCGGAACGGCCCGATGCCCCGAGCCGGTTCACGGCATCGGGGCATCGGTGCATCAAGGGTTGCTGCCTGGCCTCAGCCCAGCCTGATCACCCCGTAGTCGAATCCTTTCCTGCGGTAGACCACGCTCGGTTTGCCGGTCTCCGAGCAGTTGAACAGGTAGAAGTCGTGTCCCACCAGTTCCATCTCGTAAAGGGCCTGGTCGACCGTCATCGGCGTGGCGGGATGGGTCTTCTCCCGCACGATGCGGCCCGGCTCGTGTACCTCGACTCCGTCGTCCCAGCGCTTCTGCTCGGGGACGGTGACCTCGTCCGTTTCCTGGTCCTCGACCGCGGCGCGTGGCGCCGGCGCCTCGAGTACCGCCGTGGATGCCCGGCGCTTGCCGTTTGCCGAACCACCTGCGGCTGCCGCCGCGGTGGCCTCCGCAACCGACTCGGGGCATCGCCTCCCGTAACTCACCCTCCTGCGGTCGTGCATCCGGCGCATGCGGTTCTCCAGCTTGTTCACCGCTGCGTCCAGTGCCGCGTAAAAGTCACCTGCCGTGGCCTCGGCGCGGACCGGCGAACCCTTGCCCATGCCGGTGATCTCGACGCGCTGGCAGTTCTTGAGCTGACGACGGTTCGGCTCGTGGAACAACTCGACGTCGAATCGGATGATCTTCCTGTCGTAGCGCGCGAGGCGGGCCAGCTTGTCGCTGACGTGGATCCGATAGTGGTCGGGTACCTCGACGTTGCGGCCCTTCACGACGATGTCCATTCACGACCTCCCTAGCTCGCGATGCGAGCTCTGTGATCAACGGGGCTCGGTACCAGTACGTCGATCAGCTCACCGGCACCGAAGGGACATGGACTGTTCACCTCCTCGTGCCTGGCAGGATTCGGGGGGAACCTGATAGCGCAGCACGTTAGCTGCTGACGTCCATGAACAACAGCCCCCGGTGCGGGGGATAGAAAGCCGTGGTGCATAATGCGCGATCCTCGCGCTGCGCGACCCGCAACCGGCGAAACCGACAGGTTGATCGGCCACTCGAGTGGCCTGGATCTCACCCGCACGGAGCAAAGTCACCGGAAACCAGCGGCTCCGGGTAACAATTTGGCCTCGAGGCCACGCGACGCCCACAGGGGTGAATTCCGACTGACGACCGCCTTGTGACCGAGGCCTCACACCCGGACAACGATGCACGAATGCCGGTAGTTCCCAGTCGGCACAGCCGATAGTTCCCACCCGGCGCAGCCGACTGTCCTCAACCGGTACAGCCGACCGCCCCCGGTCGACCCAGGCGGCAGTCCCCGGACGACACAGGCAATAGTTCCCAGTCGGCACAGCACGCGGTCTCCGGGTCGGCGCAGCGGGCACCCCCCGTCGGTGCGGTCGACGTTCCCCGGTCGGCACAGCCGACAGAATCCGTTCGCTCCGGCACTACCGGATCGCCACATCTGCGGGGGCGGGTCTCCCCTGGCCCCCGCGTCACCGCAGGACATCCACCAGATCGCCACCTCTGCGGGGGCGCGTCGCACCGCCCGAGCGTCGCCCCTCCTCTCTCCTTCTCGCCCTCTCGCGCCGCCCCTCCCCGCGGCCTGCGATACCCGGCCCCGCGCCGACGGAAGTCGGTCACTGCACCCACCGGAAAGCCTGCGGCGATGTCAGCGTCAGGACAGCAGCAACCACCACTTTCGCCGTGTCGAGCACCCGCACGGCCTCAGCGGCCGTGGCACCGGTCGTCAGCACGTCATCGAGCACGACGACCTCGGTGCCGGCGGCGGGACATCCATCGCGGACGACTCGCATCCGGCCGGCAAGGTTCGCAGCTCGCGCCACGGCATCCAGACCAACGGCGTCCCGCACTCCGGAGGTCAGGCGAAGCGCGGGCGCCACCGCGGTCGGTACGCCAGCTGATGCCAACTCCGCAGCGCACGCCTCGGCAAGCCGGAGAACATGCTGCCCGCCACGCATTCGCGCGGCTGCCTTCGTGGACGGGACCGGCACCAGAACGACCGCGTCCTCGGCCGGCTCGGTTCGCGGGCGGCTGTCCGGCGACCCACGATCCGCAGCGCCGGGACCGTCGCGAGCCCTGCCGGACGGACGACACCCCGTACCACTGTTCCGACCGCTATCGACTTGGATGCCCACTGCGGCCCGGTCTCGTTGCGATGTCCCGGCCCGGACCTCGCCATCGCCCTGGAAACTCCCGGTGCGCAGGCCGAGCACCCCATCGGCCAGCACGCGGCCCAGCACTCGCGCGAGGTCGCGGCGTCCCCGCTCTTTGTAGGCCAACACCAGCTGACGTGCCGGACCGCGGTAGCCGGCCATGGTGAAAGCGGGAACGCCGCACGGCAGCGGGCGCGGCACCGGCAATGGGCCGGTGAACTCGCTCAGGCACCGGTCGCAGCATGCAGAGCCGACCGCGCCACAGGCGGCACAGCGGACAGGGAAGATCAGATCGAGCAAGCGCATGCACCCAGGATCGGGCCGCTTCACCGCATTGACGAGACCTCGCACCGGATACCCGACGCGAGTGGACCAGTCGTCGGCGTTTCGGCGCGCGAATGGCGCCGTATGTGCGGTCAGCCGGGGAAGAAGGGTGACTCCATGCCCTCTTGCGTGTTCCGCTGGGAATCCCACGGCTCGCCGGTGGACGACACGGTCCACAGGCCGTTCTCGTCCGCGGCGAGCACCCGGCCGTTGGGCAGAGCGGTGATCCCCTTGACCGGCGGCTGGAGGTTCGCAGCGTTGTACACCGCGGAGGTGAAGCCATCAACCGACACCTGGATCACGGGCTGGGAGGAGGAGTCCGTGGCGACGACGAGCTCGTGCTGGGTCATCCAGTCCACGTCCTTGATGTCGGCCAGTATCGACTGCTGGAGGATGCGCGGCGTGGTCAACGAGACGGTGCTGGCGGTGCGCTTGACCGCGGCGATGACCAGCTTCCCGTCGGCGACCATGGCGGCCCTGGTGCCGTCCCTGGACAAGCGGAACGCGGTGATCCGGCCGAAATTCCGCAGCTCCTTCGAGTCGACCGTCCTGGGCACCCAGGCACCGTCCGGCGTCAGCTGCGCGCGCACGACCCGCTTGCCGTCCACCACGGTCCACACCTCGTAGCTCACCTTGTTCTCCGGGTAGGCCGGCTGCCAGGTCGGACGGGTCATGCTCTTGCCGCGGATGTTCACCGGCGCGAGCTGTTTGCCCAGCTCCCCCACCCGCAAGCGGAGGTCGTGGCCGACCCGCTCCACCAGCGCGAGCTGGCCGCCTTCCAGCGATTGCGCGGCGCTGACCACGTTGTACCCGCCCGCCCCCGCGGGGCCCGGCATCGGGTCGCCGTCCTTCAACGAGTAGATCCTGCCGTTCAGCACGGCGTAGCCGTCGCTGTCGGCGATCTTCGGTGTCGCAGGCTTCAAGTCGCTGCGTCGCCAGTCGGTACGGTCCGGAAGCAACGGCTTGCCGTCCGACTGCAAGCGCACCAGGTCGACGTTCTCCAGCGACATGACGACCTGGGTGACGATGCGCCTGCGCTCCTCGGTGCTCACGCCGACCAGGCCGGTCAGTGGCACCTCGACGGCGGTCCCCACCTCGCGCACGTTGGTCTCCATCGTCGCGGCCGACAGCGGGTCCTCCACCGCGCCGCGAATAGAGTACGACGGGCCGTGCATGAGCAGGTGCATGATGCGGCTGGTCAGGCCTTCAGCGGGTTGCGCCGCCACGTATCGCAGGTCGGGGACCAGCACGTCGCTGTTCGGCGCGTAGAAGTACAGCCGCGTGGTGAAGAAGTTCTTGCTGAACTGCTCGCGGTTGGTGATCACCAAGCTGGGCAGCTCGACGATCCGCCATTCGCCGGTGTCCGGCTGCCTGCGCAGCCGCAGCTTCTTCTCCAACGGCTCGTTCTGCGGGGTGAACGAGCGATCCGGCCCGAGCTTGCCGATCATGTTCCCGACCAGCGTGATGACGGTTTCGTTCTCGTCATCGGGCTGCTCGGCTTGCGGGGCCCGGATGGTGTTGAAGTTGTCGTCGAGGATGAGGATTTCGCTGCGCGGCTTCCACTGCTTGGCCACCTCTGGAGCGAGGTACTGGCGCGACGCCGCGTGCAGGTCGGCTTCCTGGGCGTTCGCCTCCACGAAGGCACGCACGACGTCCGCCGCAGGCAGGTTCTTCTCCGGCGGCTGCAAACCCTCGGTGACCTCCGGACCGGTCGGAGCCGCACGGATGGCCTGCGGCTTGGTCTCCAACGGCAGGTTCGCGCAACCGGCCGAAGCCAGTGCAACGACCACGGCGAGCACACCGAGCTTGCGCGACCTCATCGGCTCACCTCCGCACGATCTCCGCCCAGGCCGGCGTCGTCGCCGGCGGGCAGCGCCGCCCGGCCGTTCGGGGAGCTGCCCGGCGGATCCGGCGGCAGCGGGAGCGGGCTGCTGGTGATGTCCTTTCCTTGCTCACGGGGCAACGTCAGCCGGAAGCAGGCGCCCTTGCCGGGCTCACCCCATGCCACGAGTTCGCCACCGTGCAGCCGGGCGTCCTCCTGGCTGATGGACAGACCGAGGCCGGTGCCGCCGGTGTGCCGGTTCCGCGACGGGTCGGCGCGCCAGAACCGGTTGAACACCAGTTCTTCCTCTCCGGGCCGCAGTCCGACGCCGTAGTCGCGCACGGCGACGGCGACCGCGTCGTCGCTGACCCCCATGAACAACCGGATCGGCCGCCCCTCCCCGTGGTCGACCGCGTTGGCCAGCAGGTTGCGCAGGATGCGCTCCACCCGCCGCGCGTCGACTTCGGCCGTCGCCTCGGTGTCGGGCATCACCAGCTCGATCGGCGATCCGGCGTTGTCGGCGAGCACGCGCACCTGCTCCCGTACGCGTTCGACGATGGAGCGCAGGTCGATGTACTCGGCCGCCAGTTCCTCCACACCGGCGTCCAGCCGGCTGATCTCGAGCAGGTCGCCGAGCAGCTCCTCGAAGCGGTCCAGCTCGTCCACCAACAGTTCCGCGGAGCGGGCCAGGCCGGGTGGGAACTGTTCGCGCGACGCGTGCAGCACGTCCGCGGCCATCCGGACGGTGGTCAACGGCGTGCGCAGCTCGTGCGAGACGTCCGAGGTGAACCGCCGCTGCAGCTGCCCGAACTCCTCCAGCTGCTGGATCTGCTGCTGGATGCTCTCGGCCATCTCGTTGTAGGAGACGGCGAGCTTGGACAAATCGTCCGTGCCCGCCACGGGCAGCCGCTGGTCGAAATCACCCTCGGCGAAGCGGGCGGCCGCGGTCGCGGCGCGGCGCACCGGGATCACCACCTGCCTGGTCACCAGGTTGGCGATGCTGGCGACCAACAGCAGCAACACGAACCCGCCGACCAGGAACGTGTTCTGCACCGTGTTCACGGTGTTCTGCTCCGCGGTCAGCGGGAACAGCAGGTAGAGCTGGAGCGGACGGCCGGTCGCCGCGGTCATCGGCTCGCCGATGATCAGATACGTCTTGCCCTCGACGGTGTGGATCTGCTTGGCCTCCTGGCGTTGTTCCACGAAGCGGCGCAGGTCCTCGGGGACCTTCCAATAGTCCCCGGCGGCGATCGGCTCGTCACTGCCGGGCACGGTGCCGCCGACAAGCACCGGCTCGAAGATGCCCGCCGCCGAGCCTTCCGGGTCCTGCACCGACGGCGCCGAGAAGGTGATCTGCTTGCGCGCGTTGACCAAACGCTCGCCAAGCGTCTCCGGCGAGATGTCCACGCCCGCCAGCTCGCGGCGTGCCGTCTCCAGCACCGAGCGGGCCTGCGCCAGCGCCGCCTTCTCCTTGGCGTCCAGCAGCCGTTCGGCGATCTGGTACTGCAGCACCATGACCAGCACGAAAACCACCGCGGACGACAACGCCAGCGTCGACGCGGTGACCCGGAACTGCAGGGAACTACGCCACAGATCGCCGATGGCTGCCATGCGCGCGCGACCGAACGCCACAATTCGGCCGATGATCCGACCGAACCGACGACCGACGTCACTCACCTGCACGCATACAGCCTAGATCCGCAGGGTGGCGGCTTACGGCGGGCCGGCCTTGTAGCCGACGCCACGCACCGTCAGCACCACCTCGGGATGCTCCGGATCGCGCTCCACCTTGGACCGCAACCGCTGGACGTGCACGTTCACCAGTCGCGTGTCGGCCGCGTGCCGGTAGCCCCACACCTGCTCCAGCAGCACCTCGCGGGTGAACACCTGGCGCGGCTTGCGGGCCAGCGCGACCAGCAGGTCGAACTCCAACGGGGTGAGCTGGATCTGCTTGCCGTCCCTGGTCACCTCGTGACCGGGGACGTCGATGACCAGGTCGCCGATGGTGAGCTTTTCCGCGGGCTCGGACTCCAGCCGCCGCAACCGCGCGCGCACCCGCGCGACCAGCTCCTTCGGCTTGAACGGCTTGACCACGTAGTCGTCGGCGCCGGACTCCAGGCCGAGCACGACGTCCACGGTGTCGCTCTTCGCGGTCAGCATCACGATCGGCACACCGGACTCGGCACGGATCGCCTTGCACACGTCGATGCCGTTCATGCCCGGCAGCATCAGGTCGAGCAGCACCAGATCCGGCTTCAGCTCGCGTACCGCGGGCAATGCCCGGGAGCCGTCCGCCACCACAGCGGTGTCGAAACCCTCACCGCGCAGCACGATGGTGAGCATCTCGGCGAGGGCCGGATCGTCATCGACTACCAGTACGCGTGCCTTCATGACCCTATGTTCGCACTTTCGGTGTGATCTGTTCCGTCAGGCCCCAGTGGTGTCGCGCTCACCCCGGCGTCGAGCGGCATCGCTCTGGTCCGTTCGGGTGATCATGCGCCGAATCCCAGGTCGGCGGCGAGCCGTCGCACATCGACCGAATGCTCGGCGTCGACGACGTACCAACCGGACAGCCACGACGTTTCGGCGAGCTCATCGTAGACCGCTGCCACCCTGGCCTGGAGATCTCCGTCCGCTTCGTAGGTGTCCCTGCCCCTGGCCGCGTCGGCGGCGGCGCGGCTGCGAGCGCGTTCGCCGGCCACCTCGGGAGGCACCCGCAGCAAGATCTGCGCGTCGGGCACGGGGACACCGAACCGCTCGATCTCGAGCTGGTACACCCAGGAGACGAACTCGCCGTCGACACCTTGCCCCAGCCGGGCTGCCCCGTATGCGGCGTTGGACGCGACGTATCGATCGACGAGTACGACATCGTGGTGCTTGGCGGCCTCACGTAGTTCGTCGGCCGCCGCCCGCCGGTCGAGGGCGAACAGGAGCTGGAAGCCGTAGACCGAGTCGGTGAGGTCACCCAGGCGGCCGTGCAGGCCGTCACGGATGAGGTCGGCGTGCACGTCCACGCCGTAGCGTGGGAAGGCCACTGTGTGGACGGTCGCGTCGAGGGCCTCCAGATGCGCCTTCAGCGCAGTCGTCACGGTGTTCTTGCCCGCACCGTCCAGGCCCTCGATGACCAGCAGTTCTCCCACGGCCATGAGCCTACGACCCGAGCCGGTGCCTGCCGCACGCAGAGCGGGAGAGACCAACACGGTGCTTCGCCACGCAGGCAAACCGAGCACGGCGACTCCGCCAAGCCGGCGCCGAACACGGCCACGTCCACGCGAGCCCAGCCGCGATGACCCCGAGCCCAGCCGCGATGACGCCGAACAAAGACGGATTCCCAGGCTTGCCGACTGAGCTCGGAACCCACGCCGCACAGTGGGGTCGGCGCAAGCCCGTTACCACGACGCGCCGAGTAGCCGGCTGACCGCAGCGATTCCCGGCAAACAGACCGAGAACGAGGCACCCGTGTTGCGGACGGGCGAGCGGCATCGGGCCGGGCCGCACCCGGGACAAGCAACATCCGGCCGCAGCACACCCAGGACAAGCAGCATCGGACTGGGCGGCACCGGCCGATGGGCAACCCCACCGGAGATCGGCAGGCTGCACGGCACGCGGGGCGCCGCTCGACCCCTCGCGCCAACGACGAGAACTGTGCCTGGACGCACGGCCACACCGCGCGGCCACAACCGGAACGGCACCCTGTCCCGCGCTCCAACGACGCAACTCGACACACCGCACACCGCGCGGCCACAACCGGAACGGCACCGGGGCGACAGCCGGAACGGCATCCCGCCTGGCGACACCGACAAACGGAACAGCGCGCGGCAGGCGCCAACCGGACAGGCGCGCGGCAGGCGCCAACCGGACGGGCGCCCGGCACACGCGACGCGACAGCCGAACCAGCGCCTGGGATGACACCGGACAGCGCCTGGAACGACACCGACAACCTTGGCGGCTGCCGGGACGGCGCCACGGTCATGACCGTGCCCCAGCGACACGGCCGCCACCTGCCGACAGCGAAACACCCCGGGCCGAACACCGCTCCGGCCCGCGAGGGCGCGCCGAACCCCGGTGCCGCTAGTGCCTCAGCCACACCGCCCGCGCGCATACCGGGCACCGGGCACGGCAGACCCATGTACCGGGCGAGCAGCGAACAGTCGCGCAGCAACAGCGGGCACACAGCACGGCACCGGCACGCTGACAGCAAACCCGCAGCACAGCACCTGTGCAGTCGCCGCGGACGCGCACGCCCCCACTCGCCGCCCCCACTCGCCGCCGTCGCTCGCGGCGCCGAGCGGGCCTGCGGTGGCGCCGAAGCTCAGTACCGGTAATGCTCCGGCTTGAACGGGCCCTCGACGTCGACGTCGATGTACTCCGCCTGCTCCTTCGTCAGCTTGGTCAGCTCGCCGCCGAGCGCCTGCAGATGGATCCTCGCCACCTTCTCGTCCAGCTTCTTCGGCAGCCGGTACACCTCGTTGTCGTACTCCTCGTGCTTGGTGAACAGCTCGATCTGCGCGATCACCTGGTTGGAGAAGCTGTTCGACATCACGAAGCTCGGGTGCCCGGTCGCGTTGCCCAAGTTGAGCAGCCGACCCTCGCTCAACACGATGATCGACTTGCCGTCCGGGAACACCCACTCGTCGACCTGCGGCTTGATGTTGATCTTCCGGATGCCCGGGTAGCGGGCCAGGCCCGCCATGTCCAGCTCGTTGTCGAAGTGGCCGATGTTGCCCAGGATCGCCTTGTCCTTCATCCGGGACATGTGCTCGACCGTGACCACGTCCCGGTTTCCGGTCGCGGTGATCACGATGTCGGCGATGGACACCACCGACTCCAGCCGCTTGACCTCGTAACCGTCCATCGCGGCCTGCAGTGCGCAGATCGGGTCGATCTCGGTGACGATCACCCGCGCGCCCTGCCCGCGCAGCGATTCGGCAGCGCCCTTGCCCACGTCGCCGTAGCCGCAGACCACCGCCACCTTGCCGCCGATCAGCACGTCGGTGGCCCGGTTGATGCCGTCGATCAGCGAGTGCCGGATCCCGTACCGGTTGTCGAACTTCGACTTGGTCACCGAGTCGTTCACGTTGATCGCCGGGAACAGCAGCTCACCCTGCGAAGCCATCTGGGTCAGCCGCAGCACCCCGGTGGTGGTCTCCTCGGTGACACCGCGGATGCCCTGGGCGATCCGGGTCCACTTCTTCGGGTCGGCCGCCAGCGACGCCCGCAGCCGCTCCAGGACGATGTTCCACTCCTCCGAGTTCTCCTCGTCGGCAGGCGGAACGACCCCGGCATCCTCGAACTGCTTGCCCTTGTGCACCAGCAGGGTGGCGTCGCCGCCGTCGTCCAGGATCATGTTCGGCCCGCCGTCCGGCCAGGTGAGCATCTTCTCGGTGCACCACCAGTAGTCCTGCAGCGTCTCGCCCTTCCACGCGAACACCGGAACGCCCTGCGGCTCGTCCACCGTTCCGTGCGGCCCGACGACGACCGCGGCCGCGGCGTGGTCCTGCGTGGAGAAGATGTTGCAGGACGCCCAGCGAACCTCCGCACCGAGCGCCACCAGGGTCTCGATGAGCACCGCGGTCTGCACCGTCATGTGCAGCGACCCGGAGATCCGCGCCCCACGCAGCGGGTAGACCTCGGAGTACTCCTCACGCAGCGCCATCAGGCCCGGCATCTCGTGCTCGGCCAGCCGGATCTCCTTCCGGCCGAACTCGGCGAGCTCCAGGTCGGCAACGGCGAACTCGATGCCGTTGCGCGTCTGCACCGGTACCGACGGCGTGTTTTCTGCGGTCATAAGGCGTTTCCTCCATGCGTGGTCGTCCATCGAACACTACCGTGGGCCTGCCGGTGGAAGACCGGCGTGGTGCCGCCGCCCACCCGGCGCCGGCCAGCCAAACCGAGCCATCCGACCGACACCGAAGGACCGCTGGTCATCCATGTCCCCCAGGTCACTGCCCGGCCACGACACCCGAGTGGTCGAGCTGCGCGTCCCCGGCCTGGTCGGCGTCACCGGCGAGCAGCTGCTGGACTCGGTCGCGACGGTCACGGTCGACGGCGACGCGGCGGGCGAGCTGGTGCGCCCGGCGGACCGGATGCGCAGACCGGCGCCCGGCCCCGTCCTGCAAGCGCTCGGCCGGTCGCTGCCCCGCACGCTGGAAGGCTACTTGTGGGGCAAGATGACCTCCGGCGGGGCGGTGAAGGCCACCTGGGCGCTGCTGTTCCCGTTCTCGCTGGCCAACGTCGCGCACGGCATGCTGCCCGCTCCCGCCGGCCGGCCGGGCCGCGTTCTGCTCGGCGTCTGCCGAGCGCTGCTGCGGGTCGTCGGCCTGCTGCTGACCGCCCTGCTGATCACCCAGCTCGGCGTGATCAGCCTCGACCTCATCGCCGCGCAATGCCTCGGCGGCACCGAGGACTGCCTGCCATGGGTACCCGGATGGCTGCGCGAGAGCGAACAGCTGCGCATGGCCATGGGCATACTGCCTCCCCTGGCCGTCGTCGTGGCGATGCATCGCGTGTCGGTGGTCAGCTGGCGCCACGCCGGAGTCAGACCTTCCGCCGCTGTCCGGCCGGGAGGCGAACGCTCGGGAACGCCACGGCGGCTTGCCGGTGACGTCCTCCGGCCAGGGCCGAACGCGGCGATCCTGCGGACATTGCACACTGTCACGTCGCTGCTGTGCGTGGCTTTGTTGCCACTCGGTGGCCCGTTCACCCGCCAGGACGATCCCCTGGCGCAGGTGGTGTGGATCGTCGACCTGGTGCTGCTGGTGCTCGTCTTCGTGGCCGTGGCCGCGCTCGACGACGTGGCCGCCGACCTGCGGCGCGTGTTTCCCCGGCCCGCGCGTGCCGTGGCGGTCGGTGTCGCCGGGCTGCTCGTGCCCGCCGCCGGGTTCGCCGGCTCCCCGCTGGGGGCGGGCCGCGCCGGGCTGGACTCGATGACCGAAGGCATCCTCGCCGCCCTGGTGCTGGCCTGGCTCGGCTTCGCGTCGCTGCTCGTGCCGTTGGCGTTGACCGCCCGGCGGGGGTGGAAGGACCTGCCGCACCGGCTGCGGCCGTGGCTGGGCGGCTGGGCCGCCGCGCCCACCGTGCTGCTGGCCTGCCTGATCGGCGCGGGCTTCGGCGCCGGGCTGGCCATCTCCGTTCGCGAACTGCTCGACGCCTCCGCGCTGGCCCTGCCCGACAGCTACCAGGGGATCACGTTGCTGTGGGGAGCCGGCACCATCGCCGCACTGGTGCTGTGGACCGGATTCCGGACGATCGCGCTCCCGCTGCGCAGGCGCCGCCGGGGCATCCCGCCGATCGTGCGGCTGCTGCACGACGACCACGAGGACCAAAAGGAAGCCGCACGCGCCTGGGCCACCGCGATCCTCGAGCGCAAGCACATGCACCGGCTGGTCGCGGCCCTCGCCCTGTTCCTCGCCGGGATCGCCGCCGTGCTCATCACCCGCCGGATCGCCGGCTGGGAGGTGCCGGTCGAGCTGCGCTTGCTGGACGACCTCGGCGTGGTGGCGCTGGGCGTGCTGGCTGCCGGGCTGCTCCGGGTCGTCTACACCGCCGCCCGGCAGGCCGGCCGCAGCAGGCACCTCGGCGCACTGGCCGACCTGGTGTTCTTCTGGCCTCGGCGGGCGCATCCCATCGTGCCCCCGTCCTACGCCCTCAAGGTCGTCCCCGACCTCGTCGAGCGGGCCCAGCACCACCTGGCGGAACCGAACACCAGGGTGGTGCTCGCCGGCTACAGCCACGGCGGTTTGCTCGCCCTGATCGCGGCCGCACGGCTGACCGACGTCTGCCCGCCCGACCAGGTCGAGCGCCTCGGCCTGATCACGGCGGGCACCCCGGCCCAGTGGGGCTACCAGCGAGCCTTCCCCAGCCTGCTGCCGACCGCCGAGCTCGCCGAGCTGTTCGGGCGCCTGGCCGGCCGCTGGCGCGGCCTGTGCCGGGGCACCGACCCATTCGGCGGCGGCGTCACCACGTGGCGGCACCAGGTGGTCGCGGGCAAACTGCTGGGCGTCGGCTACACCCCGGACGGCGACATCAGCCCGCTCGCCCCCGCGATCCGCGGCCCGTCGTCGGCGTTGATCATCGGCGGCGACCACTGGCTGGCCGACCCGGTCGCCCGCCAGCCCGACGTGGACCGGCGCTGGGCACCGGGCGTTCTCCGGCACAGCGACTACCTGGTCGACCCGGAATGGGATCACGCGGTCGCGATCGCCGCGGGCTTGGCACGGCCGGAGACAGCCGCCGCCAAACACGACGGCGAGCAGACGTCATGGCTCAGCGACCTGCCGCGCCTGCACTGAACCGCCGCTTGCGGGGCAGCACCCACGCGTCCCGGTGATCCGCCGGTTCAGCCCTGCTTCTCGCTGCCCGCCGCGTTCGCCGTGCCCTTGTCCGACGGCCCGGACAGCTGCCGGTCCAGGTCGGGCTCGAGATAGATCAGCCGGGCAGCAGGCACCTTGGCGCGCACCCTGGCCTCGGCTTCGTCGATGGCCCGCGCCACCTCGGGCAGCGACAACCGCGGAGTGAGCGCCAGCTTCGCGGCCACCAGCAACTCCTCCGGGCCCATGTACTGGGTCTTGATGTGGATGACCCGCTCGACGTTCTCCCCGGTTTCCAGCTCACCGACGATGGTCTTCAGCTCCTCCGGCGGCGAGCCCTCACCGATGAGCAGGCTCTTCATCTCGACCACCAGGATGATCGCGATGACGCCGAGCAGCACACCGATGCACACCGTGCCGACGCCGTCCCAGATCGGGTCCCCGGTCAGCACGGTCAGCCCGACACCGCCGAGCGCCAGCACCAGGCCGACCAGTGCGCCGGCGTCCTCCAGCAGCACCACCGGCAGCTCCGGCACCCTGGACTGCCGGATGAACTGCCACCACGAGGCGTCGCCCTTGAGCTTGGCCGACTCGACGATCGCGGTGCGGAAGCTGAACCCCTCCAGCGCGATCGCCACCACCAGGATGATCACCGCGACGATCGGCGAGTCCAGCTCGTGCGGCTCGGACAGCTTCTCGATGCCCTCGTAGAGCGCGAACAGCGAGCCCAGCGAGAACAGCATCAACGCGACGATGAACGACCAGAAGAACCGGTCCCGCCCGTAGCCGAACGGGTGCTGCAGGGTCGCCCGGCGCTTGGCGGTGCGCTGCCCGAGCAGCAGCAACCCCTGGTTGGTGGTGTCGGCGACCGAGTGAACCCCTTCGGCCAGCATCGACGACGACCCGGTGACCGCGGCACCGACGAACTTGGCCGTCGCGATACCCGCGTTGGCCAACAGCGCAGCGATGATGGCCCTGGTACTGCCCTCGGCGGCCACGCACGTCCTCCCTCACGTCCTTCGAAGTCGACGGGAGCTTATAGGACGTGCGGGTGGCCGCTTGCGTGATCTCCGCCCTGGTGTGGCGCGAGCGAGGCTTCAGCCGGTGGTCGCCCGGAAGATCTGCGCGCCGCCCGCCTCGGCAGGCCGCACCGCCACCGGCGGCTCGCCTGCGGGCAGCCACACCGAACGGCCGCGCGGGACGGTCAGCTCCCGCTCCCCGCGCAGCACCACCGAACCGCGGCTGCACAGCACGATCTGTGGCCGTCCGCCGGCCAGCACGATCTCCCCGTCGTCGCCGTCGGTCCACTCCACGCGGGACAGCTCGAACTCCGGCGCCGGGGTGTGGTAGACGCGGATGCGCGGCTCGTCCGGATCCGGATCCCCCGTGCTCACCGGCATCTCGCCGCAGGTGAAGTCCAGCACGCGCAGCAGCTCCGGCACGTCGACGTGCTTGGGGGTCAGGCCGCCCCGCAACACGTTGTCCGAGTTGCCCTGCAGCTCGATCGCCATACCGCGCAGGTACATGTGCAAATTGCCCGCGGGCAGGAAGATGCCCTCGCCCGGCTGCAGCGTCAGCCGGTTCATCAGCAAGGAAGCCAGCACGCCCGCGTCGCCGGGGTGGCGGTCCGCCAGCTCCAGCGCAGTGTGGCACTCCTGCTCGAACTCGCCGCCGGCGTCGACGTGCTCCGCGCACGCCTTCAGCACCGCGGGCAGCAGCTCGTCGAGGTGCTGCTGCGGCATCGTGATCCACGTGGTGAACAGCGCCCGCAGCCCGTCCCGGTCCGGCTGCCCGGCCAGCAGTCCCGCACTCTTGGACAGCTCCGCCGAATCCAGCGCGCGCAGCAGCGCCACGGTGCGCTCGGCGGGCGCGAACCCGGCCAGCGCGTGGAACTCGGTCAGTGCGCAGACCAGCTCGGGCTTCGGCGTCGGGTCCGGGTAGTTGCGGTGCGGCGCGTTCCGCGGAATGCCCAGCTTCTCCTCCCTGGCGAAGCCTTCCGCGGCCTGCTCGGCCGACGGATGGGCCTGCAGGGACAGCGGCTCGTCCGCCGCGAGCACCTTCAACAGGAACGGCAGACGATCGGAGAATCGCCTGGCCACCTCGGGCCCCAGCTGGCCGGAGGGGTCGGATTCGATCAGCTCGAGCAGGCTCTGCTCCCCGCCGTCGGGGGTGGCCACCCGCGAGGGGTCTTGCGGGTGGGCGCCCATCCACAACTCGGCCTCGGGATGCTCGGTGGGCGCAGGACGACCGGTGAATTCCGCCAGTGCCGTCCGCGATCCCCAGGCGTACGGACGCACCGCGTTGCGCAGCAATCGCATGTCAGGCCTGCACCGAGTGATAGCGTCCGCCGACCGTCCCCGAGGCGAGCCCCAGGTACAACGCCGCCATCTCCATGCGCAACGCCAGCACCGCGGCCAGCGCCGGCTCCGCCACACCCAGTTCATCGGCCATGTCGAGTACCTCCGCTTCTGGCAACACCTCGTGCGCCGACCGCCGCACCACGCTGGCCGCCGCGTCGGTGCGGATCGCCACCAGCAACAGCCGGATCCGCGGCACGACCCCGTCCTGCGCCTCCTCCTCGGGGTCGGCGAAGATGCTGGATCCAGTGTGCTCGTTGACCACCGCCCGGTGTAGCGCCACTCGAGTTACCGCGTGCCGGTATTCGGCCGCATCGGCCACCACCGCGGCGTCCGCGGCCAGGGCATGCGCACCGTAGCCCGCGACCGCGGCGGCCACCGGATCCAGTCCCCACAGCAGCGGCGTGCGCTCCGCCCAGCGCAGCGCCAGCGACTTCGCCGGATTGACGAACGACTCGTGGCCGAGATGGTTGCGCTCCGCCTCGGCGTCGAGCTGATCCGCCACCAGGTCGACGTCCACCGGCAGCAGGTTCAGCCCGGACACGGTGAGCAGCCCGGTGATCAACGCGCACGGGAAGCTCTCCGGGATCGCCCCGCGCAGCTGGGGAGAGATCAGCAGGCCCCGGCCGGCGACCGCGGCGGCTACCGGCCCTTCCGGCGGCGCGGTCAGCACCACGGTCGCGCCGTACCGCACCGCCCGGTCCAGGGAGACCGCCAGCTCGTCGTCCCCCGGGTCGGCGGTGAAGGCGTACACCACGTCCAGCGCACCGACCCAGTTCGGGACCACGTCGGTGACCACCACCGGCACCGGACACCCCGGAGCCAGCAGGCTCGCGATCACCCGCATGGCGGCGCGGCCGGTGCCCTGCCCTCCGGCCAGCACCAGCGCCCGCGGCCGGTCGACGTCCAGATGCCTGGCCAGATCCTGCTCGCGTGCGATCTCCGCGGACGCCCGCACCTGCGCACCGGCCATGGCCGCCGCGCGCAGCCGCGCTTCGGTGTCCGCCTCGGCCAGCCGAACCGGATCGTCGAGCAGGGTGTCGTCGAAGCCGGTCATTGCTCGCCCGCGTCCTCCACCGTGTCCTTGCCCGGCTGGATCGCCTCGTCCAGCAACAGCACCGGGATGCCGTCCCGCACCGGGAACTGCCGCCCGCACTCGGTGCAGGTCAGCACGTCGGCGTCGGGGTCGTCCGGCGTCCCGGCACGCAACGGAGCATGATCCTCCGACGGGCAGGCCAGAATCTCCAGCAGCTGCTCGTCCAGCTCTACGGCCACGCTTCCTCCCTACCAGGGTCCGCCGCTACCCGCGGATGATCGCCAGCACCTCGTCGGCCAGCGCCGCGACCGCGTCCGCGTCGGCCGCTTCCGCATTCAGCCGCAACAGCGGCTCGGTGTTCGACGGACGCACATTGAACCAGCTTCCGTCCGGCAGCTCGACCGTCAGGCCGTCCAGCTCGTCGATCCGCACGCCCGGCCGCTTGGCGAACGCCTCCTTGACCGCCATCATGCGCGCGACCTGGTCGTCCACCCGGGAGTTGATCTCGCCCGAGCCCGCGTAGCGCTGGTATTGCGCGGCGAGCTCGGACAACGGCCTGTCCTGCTCGCCGAGCGCGGCCAGCACGTGCAGCGCCGCCAGCATGCCGGTGTCGGCCCGCCAGAAGTCACGGAAGTAGTAGTGCGCCGAGTGCTCACCGCCGAAGATCGCGTTGGTCTCGGCCATCGTGGCCTTGATGAACGAGTGGCCGACCCGGGTGCGCACCGGCTTCCCGCCGTGCTCGCGGACCAGCTCGGGAACGGCCTTCGACGTGATGAGGTTGTGGATGATCGTGGCGCCCGGTTCCTTGGCCAGCTCCCGCACCGCCACCAGCGCGGTGACCGTGCTCGGCGGGACCGGCTCGCCGCGCTCGTCGACCACGAAGCACCGGTCGGCGTCGCCGTCGAAGGCCAGCCCGGCGTCGGCCCCCAGCTCGCGCACCTTGGCCTGCAGATCGCGCAGGTTCTCCGGCTCCAGCGGGTTGGCCTCGTGGTTGGGGAACGTGCCGTCCAGCTCGAAGTACAGCGGCTCGATCGTCACCGGCAGACCGTCGAACACGGTCGGCACCGTGTGCCCGCCCATGCCGTTGCCCGCGTCGACCACCACGCGCAGCGGTCGAATACCGCTGAGATCGACCAGTTTGCGCAGGTAGGCCGCATAGTCGGCGAGCACGTCCCGCTCGGTGCGCGTACCGCGCGGACCGTCGTAGCCGGGCACGCCCTGCTCGACCGCCTCGCGGATGTCGGCAAGGCCCGACTCCTGCCCGACCGGGCTGGCCCCTGCCCGGCACAGCTTGATGCCGTTGTAGGCGGCCGGATTGTGGCTGGCGGTGAACATCGCGCCGGGCAGATCCAGCGAACCCGAGGCGAAGTACAGCTGATCGGTGCTGGCCAGGCCGATCGACACCACGTCGACGCCCTGCGCGAGCACACCTTCGGAGAACGCCCGCGCCAGTCCGGGCGACGAGTCGCGCATGTCGTGGCCGATCACCACCGCCCGCGCGCCTTCGCCGCGCATCAGGCGCGCGAAAGCCGCGCCGAAGTCACCGACCAGTTCCTCGGTGAGCTGCTCGCCCACCACACCCCTGATGTCATACGCCTTGACGATGCCCGACAGGTCAGTCACACGGCCCCCGATTTCTTGACAAGCAGCAGCGGATACCGGTGCCGAGCCTACCGGGACCGGGCCCTACGTGACCGGGTCGGGCAGCACGCGCAGGTGGCCGCGACGGGTGCCGCCGCTCGGCGGCCGCTCGTCGGGCTGCTGCTGCGGCGGGGGTTCCTTCCTGCCCGCCTCGCGGACGGCTTCCGCCAGCGCGGTCAGCTCGTCGCTCGACGGCTCGTCGGAGAAGTCACCCTCGTGCCGGACGACCTCCCAGCCCCTCGGGGCGGTCAAACGCATCGCGTGTTCGGCGCACAAGTCGTAGGAGTGCGGCTCCGAGGCCGTGGCCAGCGGACCGACAACGGCCGTCGAATCGCTGTAGGCGTAGGTCAGCGTGGCGACCGCGGGAAGTCCACACCCCGACCGAGAGCACACACGCACGGTTCGCATGGCCGCAAACTGTAGCCGGAGTCGACCAGCACTGGGCGGAGGCGCACCGAGGGAAATCACATCGTCACCATCGGGCCACCCCGATGTCCGTCCGATGGTGCCCGCACGGGCAACGGCGACCGCCCGAATGCGCCTTTCACCCGCGCGGCGGGCGGCACCACCGGGCCGTCGGCACATGCCGGCGGGATGCGGACCGCCACGACGTAGGCTGCCAGCGTGGGTAGCAATCGCATCCGCCGACGGGATCGACGCGGCCGTGGCCTGCGCGGGCCGCTGCTGCCCGCGACGCTGCCGGCGGCGGCCACCCGGGCGGAGCAGTTCGACGCCTTGGTGGTCGAGGTGCTGGAGCCCATCGAGGCGCGCTGGGCGCACAAGCTGGCGGAGCTCGACGTGGCGGTGGACGAGGTCCCGGACGTCCGCGGAGAACCCGACGACGAAGGGCTGCTGCTGGACGGGCTGGTGCCGCTGTCCCGGCTGGTCCCGGTCGGGGTCGACCGCAACGGGGTGCCCACCAGGGCCAGGATCGTCGTCTACCGGCGTCCGCTGGAAGCGCGCGCCAAGGATCCGGAGGAGCTGGCCGACCTGGTGCGCGAAGTGTTGGTCGAACAGATCGCCACTTATCTCGGCGTCGATCCCGACGACGTCGAGTAGCACCCCGCTAGCCTTCGTCACCACCCGGCGACGTCTTCCTGCGCCTGCTGGGGATCGCGGTCAGCAGGGTGAACAACACCGCGCCGATCTGAGCCAGCAGCAGGATCTCCCGCACCGTGTCGTCGTGGCTCACCTCGACCTCGGCGGACCGGGTCGGCACCTCGACCGCGACCTGGTGGCCCCACGCCCGCACGATCGGCCGCTGCCTGCCGTCGACGGTGGCTTGCCAACCGGCTTCGTGCGTGGCGGCCAGCACCAGCAGGCGCCCCGCCGGGCCGTCGGAGACCCGCACCCGCACGTCCGGCGGGCTGGTCTCGACCACCGCGACACCTTCGCCTTCGATGTCCCCGGTCGGCGGCTCGCCGCTCACCGCCAGCTTGGTCACTTCCGGCGCGATCAACGTGACCGGTCCGCTGGGCGGGCGTAACCGGATCAGCTGCCGGCCGTCGGCAAGCGGCGGCGCCGTCGTCGCGATCTCCCCTGCGGTCGTGATCACACCCGCAGCGGGCACGCCCGGCGGGAGCGCGATGAAACGGACACCCGCTGCACCGGCCGCAGCCATGGTGTCCCGCACCGCCTCGGGGTCGCGCGAGGTGAGCAGCACCTGCTGCCATGCCGCGAGCCGTTCGGCCGCGCCGTCCGGCAGCTTGAGATCGTCGTCGCCGAACCGAGGCGTGCGGCCGGCGGACAGCCGTGGCGGATCACCGTCGGCACGCAGCTCGAGGATCGCCGTCGAGGTCCGGCGCAGTTCCGACGCGATCGCCGCGGTCGGCTCGATCCGGTCGGCCGGGCGCAGCGGGCCTTCGCGGCCTGCGACCACCGCGGCCGCGGCGAAGACGATCAGCCCGCCGAAGGACACCGCGACCGCCAGCCGCTGAGCCAGCCCGAGCGGGGCGCGCCGCAGATGCGCTCCCGTCTCGTACTGGGTCACCGCGAGCAACACGCACAGCAGGCCCAGCCCGATGATCAGCAGTGGCGCTCCGGCCCACCCCACCCGGGCCTCGCCGCCGCCGGGCGGAACCATCGGCACCAGCAGCACGACCGCGAGCGCGGCGCCACCCAGCGCCACGATCCCGCCGCCGACGACCGCGCTCAGGGCCGGCCGGACGATCACGCCGACCAGCGCGGCGACGATGAGCACCGCACCCAGCGGCACGGCGCCGACACCGCCGGGGTGCAGGGAGAACAGCTCGCCGCCGCCTGCCGTCACCTCCGGCAGGCGGGCTCCGACGCCATGCAGCAGCAGAGCCGGGTTGCGCACCCACTCGGTCGGCCACGGCAGCAGCAGGGCCAGGGGCAGCAAGGCCACCACGGCCATCCCGGCGATGCGCCGCGTCATCCGCACGGTCGACGGCGCCACCACGAACCCGGCCACCAGCCCGATGACGATCACCACGTGGGTGAGCGGGCTGAAAGCACCGATCAGCGCCACCCCGAGCGCCGTGGCCCCCGCGGTGGACAGCCAGCGCCGTCCGTCCCGGGCATCCGGCTTGGCCAGCACGTCCGGCCGGAGCACCGCACCGATGCCTGCCACGACGAGCGGCAGCAGGATGTGCGCGACCACGACGTCGAGTCGACCCTGCGCGACGGCAGCAGTGGCGGGCGGCAACACCGCGTAGACGGCGGCCAGCAGCGCACGCACCCAACGCCGGACCCTGAGCCTGCGCGTGGCGGCATATGCGCTCAGCGCTGCCAGCGGGATGTCGAACAACAGCAGGAGCGCCACCAGTGCGGCGGGCCCACCGACCGGCGCCAGCGGAGCACCGAGCGTGCCCAGCACTGCCAGCGCCGCAGGCGCGTGCGCCGACGTCCCACCCCCGACGGCGTGCCAGCCGGTCAGGTAGCTCGTCCAGATCTCCGCGAGCGAACCGACCGGCAGCAGCCGTCCGCCGGCCAGGTCGAGCCCCAGCCGATGCCAGTTCACCGCGAGCGCGAGAGCGACCGCTCCCACCGTCAGCAGCAGTCCGGGGGCGAGCAGGGTCGCGGTGAGGATGCGCTTGCGGTCGATCTCGACGAACACCAGGCCGGTGGACGCGGCGTGGGCGCCCGGGGACGGCCGCCACCGCTGTTCCTCCTCGCGTTCGTCCTCGGCGGGCAGCTGACGTGCCGCTTCCTGGCCGGCCAGCGGGACGGCCACCACGCCACGCGTCCGGCCACCGAAGGTGGCTGCCTTCAGCTGCTCCGGCGGCGTCCACGTCGTCCTGACCGCCTTCATCTCCGGCAGGCGGCCGAGCGCGACCTCCTGCGCCACGTTGCGCCGCACCAGCGCCAGCACGAGACGGCGGACGCCGCGGCGGACACGCGCGAACCGGCCGATGAGCAGGCCGCGTACCGGCGAACGCTTCCCACCTGGCGCGAGACGGCGCCACTCGGCGGCACGCCGGGCGCGATCCGCCCGGAGGCGCGCCAGTCCGCCGAACACCACCCCGGCGCCGGCGAACTCGGCACGCGCCCGCAACGAGCGTCCGATCAGCAGGAAGGCGATGCCGCGCAGCAGGCACAGCAACGCCAGCCGGGGCACCCCCACCAAGAACGACAACCGGGAGCAGTTGAGCAGGAACGTGCGCACCCCGGCGCGCCGCTCGGCGATGCGGAGCGCGGCCGGGTCGGTCGATTCCAACGCGGCCGTGTCCCGGTCACCGGCCTGCACCGCCCTGGCGTGCCGGATGTGCGCCTGCGGCACGCTGAGCACGGTCCTGCCGACCGCGTTGGCCCGCCACCCGAAGTCGAGGTCCTCCCCAAGCAGCGGAAACGACTCGTCGAACCCGCCGACGTCGTCCCACAGCGCCCGGTCGACCAGTGCGCCCGCGCTCGGCACGGCGAGCACTTCGGTGCTCTGCCCGGTCGGGCCGTCCAACGGGGTGCCCGAGGTCTTCAGCCCGCTGTCCTGGCGGCGGTGCCCCGACGCATCGGTGGACAGCCCGGCCTCGACCACCAGCCGGGGATCGGCCCAGTCCACCCCGAGCGGGCCGAGCACGGCCGCCGACGGCGCCGCCTCCGCGGCATTCAGCAGGGTGGCCAGGCAATCGGGTTCCGGAGCGCTGTCGTCGTGCAGCAGCCACAGCCACCGCACCTCGTCGTCGAACGTCTCGTCGGCCAGCTTCACGCCTGCCTTGACGGCGGCGGCGTAGCCACTTTCCCTCGGGACCGTCACCACCGCGTCGATCACCGACGCCGCGGATTCGGCGGCTTCGTTCAGCAAGGACGCCGTGCGGTCGGCCGAACCGGTGTCGACCGCGACGATGCGTGCAGGACGAACACTGCTGCGCTGGAGTGCTCGCAACACCGTCGGCAGCCACGCTTCGCCATCGTGGCACACCATCACCGCGAGCACGGGCGCCGTTTGCGGCGCTGCCTGGCCTTCCGACACGTGCAGAAGGTAACCGCCGCCGGGGCGCGCTCCCGTCATCACCCCGCGCAGCGGACGCGGCTACGCCGTGCGCTTCTTCAGCTTGCGCCGCTCCCGCTCCGACAACCCACCCCAGATGCCGAAGCGCTCGTCGTGCTGGAGCGCGTACTCCAGGCACTCACTGCGCACCTCGCACCCCTGGCAGATGCGCTTGGCCTCCCGGGTCGAGCCCCCCTTCTCCGGGAAGAACGCCTCCGGATCGGTCTGCGCGCACAACGCGCGCTCCTGCCAGTCCTGCTCCTCGGCCACGTCGAACAGCTCGGCCAGGATGTCGAGCTCGGGTGCGGAGTTCCCCACCCCACTCATGGCCTCCCCCTGACGCCTTGGTTCCGCGTTACCCACGTCCGCCTCCTTGCCTCCACGCAGCTTGCGGCGAACACATTCGTCCCCGGACAACCGCACCACGATTTCCGCTGTCTACCTGCGCAGCGACGCAAATGACATTACTGTGATTACACCCTTGTGATCCCACCCGGTCAAGCGAAGTCCCATAGTTGGGGGATACGAATTCCGCGACGCGCAAGCCGACACGCCGAGCAATTGGTTGGTTCCTCACGGTGCTGCCGGCTTGATACGGCCCACTGCGGGCGCGGGGTCGCTGGTAGTTCAGACTAAACGGGTGCCTCGATCAGCTGTGCGCCCCAGTCCGATCTTCCTCGCCCTGCTGGCCGTCGCCGTGGCCGGGGGCCTGCTCGCCGCGTTCTTCCCGCCGGTGGAGCTGGACGTCTCCGGCGAGGCGGGCACCAATCCGCTCGGCATCACCGGGATCGTGCTGCTCGTGCTGGGCGGCTGGGCGGTGTCGCTGACGCTGCACGAGTTCGGGCACGCCGTGGTGGCCTACCGGGGCGGGGACCGGGAGGTGGCGCACAAGGGCTACCTGACCATGGACATCCGCCGCTACACCGATCCGATCCTGTCGCTGGTGCTGCCGCTGCTGATCCTGGCCATCGGCGGCATTCCGCTGCCGGGCGGCGCGGTGTGGATCAACCAGTGGGCGCTGCGCTCCCGGGCGGTCTCGTCGGCGGTGTCGCTGGCAGGCCCGCTGTCCAACCTGGCGCTCGGCGTGCTGCTCACCGGCGCCGTCGCCCTGTTCCCGGACATGCCGTTCGGCCTGCTGTGCGGGCTGTCGCTGCTGGCGATGTTCCAGATCCTGGCGTTCGTGCTGAACATCCTGCCGGTGCCCGGGCTGGACGGCTACGGCGCGATCGAGCCGTATCTGTCGCCGCAGGCGCGCGAGTTCGGCGCCAAGGCCAGGCCGTGGGCTCCGCTGGTGCTGTTCGCGCTGCTGATCGCGGTGGAGCCGGTGGCGCGGGTGTTCTTCGAGTTCTCCTACTTCGTGTTCGGCCTGGTCGGCGGGAACGAGCTGGCCGCGATCATCGGCCTGCAGCTGTTCCAGTTCTGGCGCTGACCGGGCCCGCCGCGCCCGGTGGCCCGGCATCGCCACACCGACGCACCGGCCTGGCAGGCGCGCACCGACGCACCGGCCTGGCGGGCTCACGCCTGCGTGCCGGCATGCTGTTGCATCCACCTCCTGGCCCGCTTGGCCGCCTTCTTCAGCGCCGACCGCTCGGACAAGTAGTCCGCGGGTGCCCCGATCACCGGGAACACCCCGAACATCCGATAGATCAAGCGGCCTTGCGGGCGCTTCTCCAGCTCGTCGCTGATCGCCAGCAGCGTCCGCCCGAGGCGCCACAACGTGACCGCCAACGCCTTCAGCGACATCTTGCCGCCGGGTTTGCCGGGCAGGTCCTCGGTGAGCTCGCCGATGCGCCGGCGTTCTTCTGGCTGCTCACCGGCCGCCAACGCCCGGTCGACGTCGCGGTCGAACAGCACCCATGCCAGCAGCCGCACCCGATCGGCCTTGTCCGTCACGCCGTGCTCGCCTGCGATCGCGCACAACAGCAGCCCCTGGGCGGCGGCGCCGACCGCGTCCTGCACCGGAAACCGGTCGGCCAGTGCACCGCCGAGGCCCGGAACGGCGGTGATCAGCGCCGTGATGCGGCCGACGCGGTGGATCCACCACGCCGTGCGTTCCTCGGCGTCCATCCGCTGCCAGCCCGCACTGCCTGGCACCCGTACCGCGGCGAGCCCGTCGATCAGCCGCCTGCGCAGGGTCGGTTCGACCTGCTCCAGCTCGGCAAGCGACTCACCGCGTTCCTCGGCCGCCGCCATCTTCGCCCGCAGCCCCAGCGGGTCGGCCTCGCGCAGAGCGTCGAGCACCGGTGCGGTGGCCGCCACGAACGGGCGCAGCACCGCCACCACTTGCTTGTCGCTGATCGGCTCCGCCACGACTCCCCCTGCTCACTCCGTTGTCCGTCGACTGTCGACCCAACCGCACACCGAGCATCAGCGCACCCGGAATCGAACCGGCGGCCAGCAGGCCGATGCCCCGCCAGTCCTGGATCAGCACCATGTCGCCGCCCGGGCCGCCCAGGCCGAGCACCAGCACCGTGGCCAGCCACAGCGCCAACGGCAGCGCGGCCAGCCCCACCGGGGCGTGCATGCGGACGGCCACCCGGGCAGTCTGCGACACCAGCCACGGTGTGCTGACCGCAGCCACCACCAGGCTGATCGGCAACGGGTACCAGCCCGCCAGCGGCAACACCGCTCCGTCCAGCCGCAGCGGCACGAAGAACACCTCGAGCACCGCCAGCAGTACGGCGTCGACCAGCAGCAGCGTGAGCAACAGCTGGTCGGCGACGTCCGCACGGCTGCCATGGCTTTCCGGACGACTCATGCCAGCCCGCCGAACAAGTCGTCGGAACATCCACCGGACGGCCCGTGCGCCAGCCGGAAGTACTCGGCGGTCAGGTCCGGCTGCACCCGGTTGTTGGACAGTGCCCAGCACACCGGCGGACCGTCCCACACGGCGATCTGTGTGGCATGCGCGCGCAGGGCGGCTTGCTTCGCGGCGGCCGCGCTCCGGGTGTCGACGACGGTCGTGACCACGTCGTCCGGGACGGTGGGCACGTCGTCGATCTCCGGCACCGTGAACGGCAACCCGGGTACCGACCGCAACCGGTCCAGCGATTCGGCCACCGGGGTACGCGGCGAGACCACGTGGAAGACCCGCCGCACCGGCTCGGCCCGCACCGCGGCGGCCATGGTGACCTGGTGGGCGCGGATGTGGTCCGGGTGCCCGTAGCCGCCGAACTCGTCGTAGGTGACCACCACCTGCGGCCGGAGCTCGTCGATGATCGCCGTCAGCTGGGCCGCCTGCTCGTCGAGGTCGCCCCGGACGAAGGCGCGGGGATGCTCGGCCGAGGGGGTGCCCGCCATCCCGGAATCCCGCCAGCGGCCGATGCCGCCCAGGTAGCGGTGCTCGGCGACACCCAGCGCCCGGCACGCGGCCATCAGCTCGCCGTGCCGGTATCCGCCCAGCTGATCGGCCGCCCATGCGCCCAGCTGCGCCAGCTCGGCCGGAATGATCTCGCCCTCCTCGCCCAGCGTGCACGTCACGACCACGACCCGTACGCCCTCCGCGGCGTAACGGGCAATGACGCCTCCGGTCGCGAGCGTTTCGTCGTCCGGGTGCGCGTGCACCAGCAGCAAAGTGCGATCACTCATACGCCTACCGCTGTCCGGTCGATCCTGGGCAGGCGGCCACGGCGCGCAACCGCGCCGCCCACCACGTCCGGCGGGGTCACCGGCCCCGGCGGCCTTTCGTTCCAGCCGACCCGGTCCTGCACGAACTGCTCGGCGGACGGAGGTTGCTGGCCACCCGGTCCCTGCACCGGTGCCGGCAGCACCCCGTCGAAGACCGGGATCCGGCCGGAGGTGACGAGCACCACGGTGCCGTCGTCGTGGCAGGCGTCCCGGGCCTCACCGCTGTGCAGATGCTTCATCCGCCGCTTCTTTCGTCCCTGACCCCCACGCGGACAGCCTAGGACCCGGCGAACCGCGACCCGCGCGGCGGCTCACTTCGGACACTGTCGGCGAGGACGATGCGGCTCTGCGTCAATGCCATACACATGGGGTAGTCGGCCGCATTCGCATTGTTACTGTCGGGTAAAAGGACCACTCGACGGACTGGACATTATTAGCCCAAAAGAGGTAGTAGTGTCCGATTGTGACGGCTTCGTGACGTCATTCGTGGCCAGTTGACGACAGCGGCGCATTAGCGTCCCAACGTCCGGGATGAGCGACGACTATTCCGACAAAGCCCGCGGCAACCCTGTGCCGCGCAACGCGAGACACCTCAAGGTATGAGCTCGGAGGAGACCCATGCGTAGACCACGCTGGATGGCGGCAGTGGCCTTGGTGCCCATCGTCGCCTTGACGTTGACCGCCTGCGGCGGCGACGACGGCGCCGGCGAGGCGGCAGACAGCAAGATCACGGTGAGCGGTACCGCGCCGGAGAACCCGCTCGTCCCGGGTAACACCAGCGAAGCAGGCGGCGGCAAGATCGTCGAGGTCCTCTACAGCGGCCTGATGCGCTACGACTCCGACACCGGTGAGCCGGTGCCGGAGCACGCCGAGAAGGTCGACGTCTCGGAGGACGGCAAGAAGATCACCTACACCCTGAAGAAGGGCTGGAAGTTCCACGACGGCACCGAGATCAAGGCGGAGCACTACGTCAAGGCGTGGAACTACACCGCCTACACGCCGAACGCCCAGCAGCACTCCAGCTTCTTCGTCGGTGTCAAGGGCTACGAGGACGTCACCAGCGAAGACCCCGACGGCGACGGCCCGAAGAAGGCCCCGACGCCGAAGAAGAAGGAGATGTCCGGCGTCAAGGCGCTCGACGACTACACGCTGCAAGTCGAGTTCGACAAGCCGATGCCGGCGTTCCAGTACAAGGTCGGCTACAGCGCGTTCATGCCGCTGCCGGACGCCTTCTTCGAGAACAAGGAGGCGTTCGAGAAGAAGCCGATCGGCTCCGGCCCGTTCAAGTTCGTCAAGCAGACCGCGAACAGCATCGTGCTCGAGCGCTTCGAGGACTACCAGGGCCCGAAGAAGCCGAGCATCAAGACCGTCGAGTTCCGCTTCGGTACCCCGGAGTCGGACTACGACGCGGTTCGCGACAACAACCTCGACTTCTTGAACAACATGCCGCCGAAGGCGCTGGTCGACAACGTCTGGCAGCAGGACCTCAAGGGCCGCTCCGGCCCGTCGGGCAACCTGTCCATCCAGGAGCTGTCGTTCCCGCTGTACGACCCGAAGTTCAAGGACCCGAACCTGCGCAAGGCCATCTCGATGGCCATCGACCGCCAGCAGATCTCCGACAAGATCTACGGCGGTAGCCGCACCCCGGTGAAGGGCTACGGCGTGCCGAACCTGCCGCTGTGGGAGGACGGCGCCTGCGGCGAGCTGTGCGAGCACAACCCGGAGAAGGCCAAGGAGCTGTTCGACAAGACCGACTGGGGCAACAAGCCGATCGAGATCACCAGCAACGCCGACGGTGGCCACAAGGAGTGGATCGAGGCGGTCTGCGGTCAGATCGAGGACGCCCTGGGTGTCGAGTGCAAGTTCGTGCCGGTGCAGGAGTTCGGCGTCATCCGTGAGATGGTCAACAACCGGGAGATGACCCAGATCTACCGCGCCGGTTGGGGCGCCGACTACCCGCACGTGGAGAACTTCCTCAACCCGATCTTCCGCACGGGTGCCTCGTCGAACGACAACGGCTACTCGAACCCGAAGGTCGACGCCAAGCTGGCCGAGGCCGACGCGACCGTCGACGACGAAGAGGCCGCGCGGCTGTACCACGAGGCCGAGGAGCTGATCGCGCAGGACATGCCGGTCATCCCGCTGTGGAGCAACCCGTACATCGCGGGCTGGTCCGAACGGCTCGAGAACGTCAAGGTCGGCAAGCTGACCGGCGAGCTCGACCTGCTCTCGGTCCGGATCAAGTCGGAAGACTGACCGCGCTCGGTCGCATGCACCGACGGCGGCTGGCCCACTGCTGGTGGGTCAGCCGCCGTCTGCCGACCGCCAACCGGTACCGTGCCCGGCGGGTTGATCCCCGTAGCGGCGGCACCGGTGGATAAGGAGAGCTCATGGGCCGTTACGTCATAAGACGCTTGTTGCAACTCATCCCGGTGTTCATCGGCACCACGTTCCTGGTGTACGTGCTGGTGTGGGCCCTGCCGGGCGACCCGTTCGCCGGCATGTGCAAGAGCACGTGTCCGCCGGAGTTCCGCCAGGCGATGATCGAGAAGTACAACCTGGACGAGAACATCTTCGTCCAGTACTTCACCTACCTGGGCAATCTGCTGCAGGGCGACTTCGGGACCACCTACTCCGACCGGGAGGTCGGCGAACTGATCGAGGCCGCCGCTCCGGTGTCGATCACCTTGGCCGCCATCGCGGTCGGCTTCGAGGCGCTGATCGGCGTCACCGCGGGCATCCTCACCGGCCTGCGGCGCGGCAGCTTCATCGACAACCTGGTGCTGGTGTCCACGCTGGTGGTGATCGCGTTCCCGGTGTTCGTGATCGCGTTCGTCGTCCAGCTGGTGCTGGGCAGTTGGCTGGACATCATCGACCTGACCGTGTCGTCGGATCCGAGCTTCACCGAACTGCTCGCCCCAGGCTTCGTGCTCGGCAGCTTGTCGATGGCCTACGTCGCCCGGTTGACCAGGACGTCGATCGCGGAGAACCGGCGCGCCGACTTCGTCCGCACCGCGGTGGCCAAGGGCCTGCCGCAGCGCCGCGTGGTCGGCGTGCACCTGCTGCGCAACTCGATGATCCCGGTGATCACCTTCCTGGGCACCGACCTGGGCAGCCTGATGGGCGGCGCCATCGTGACCGAGGGCATCTTCGGCATCAACGGCGTCGGCGGGCTGGTCTACTCGTCGATCCTGTCCAAGGAGGGCACCGTCGTCACCGGTGTCGTCGTGCTGCTGGTGATCGTCTTCCTGATCACCAACCTGATCATCGACCTGCTGTACGCCGTTCTCGACCCGAGGATCCGCTATGAGTGACCCCACGATGGCCGCCGAAGGCGTACCCGCCGGTCAGACCGGCGACTACATCACCGCGGCCGAGCACGCCACGGGCACCAAGGAGAAGACCCGCAGCCTGTGGTCGGACGCATGGCACGACCTGACCAGGCGGCCGCTGTTCGTCATCTCGATGGCCGTCATCGCGTTCTTGGTCGTGGTGGCGATCTTCCCGTCCTGGTTCGCCGAGGAGAACCCGCGGCTGCGGGACCTGGACCGCGCCAGGATCGGGCCGAACGTGCCGTACCTGGCCACCGTGCTGGCCATCATCGGGTCGGGCATCACCGTGATCGCCGCGATCCTGGCCACCGTGGGCAAGCTGCGGGACGGCGTCAGCAGGAAGATGGCGCCCTACGTGGCGGGCATCGGCGGCGTCCTGCTGCTCGCCGGCGGCTTGATCAACTCGGTTACGCTGTACCTGGTCATCGGGGCGCTCGTGTTCGCCTGCGGCGTGGTGTCCGGCGTGCCGAAGGTCAGCCGCTTGCTGCGCGGCAACGCCGGCACGTGGGGCGTGGTCGCCCTGCTCGCCGTGGCGGGTGGCGCCGGCCTGTTCATCGCGCTGGACGATTTGTCGACCGTCGAGGTCGGGGCGGCGTTCGGCTACGACCAGCAAGGCCGTGACATCTACGCGCGGGTGGTCTACGGCACTCGCTACACGCTCCTGGTCGGGTTCAGCGCGACCCTGCTGACCGTGCTGATCGGCAGCTTGATCGGCATCCTGTCCGGCTACTTCGGTGGCTGGCTGGACAGCCTGCTGTCCCGCATCGGCGAGGTGTTCTTCGGCCTGCCGTTCGTGCTCGGCGCGATCGTCATCCTGAGCGCGTTCCGGTCGGCGGGGTTCGACAGCGCACCCGCCATCGTGGCCATGGTGGTCATGTCGATCTCGGTGCTGTCCTGGCCGGTGTCGATGCGCATCATGCGATCCGCCGTCATCGCTGCCAAGCAGCAGGACTACGTCAAGGCCGCCAGGGCGCTCGGCGCGTCGTCCGCCCGGATCATCTTCCGGCACCTGCTGCCGAACTGTCTCGCCCCGGTGCTGGTCTACGCCACGATCGCGCTCGGCGCGTTCATCGGCGCCGAGGCGACGCTGTCGTTCCTCGGCATCGGCCTACGTGACCCGGCCGTGTCGTGGGGCGTGATGATCGCCGACTCGCGCGACTACATCAGGGCCTCGCCGTTGCTGCTGATCTTCCCGGCGTCGTTCCTGACGCTCACCGTGCTGGTGTTCGTCACCATCGGCGACGCCGTCCGCGAGGCGCTCGACCCGAAGCTGAAGTAGGAGCCATGACTGCCAACACGTCAGAGTCGGTGTTGACCGACCCCACCACGAACGGGCAGGACGGACCCCTGCTCGAAGTGCGCGACCTGCACGTCGAGTTCCGCACCCGCGACGGTGTGGCGAAGGTGCTCAACGGCGTGAGTTACCACGTCGACGCCGGGGAGACGCTGGCGGTGCTGGGTGAATCCGGTTCCGGCAAGAGCGTCACCGCCCAGACCATCATGGGCATCCTCGACTCGCCCCCGGCGTTCGTCACCGGCGGCTCGATCAAGTTCCGCGGCCAGGAGCTGCTGAAGCTGTCGCCGGAGAAGCGGCGGCTGTTGCGCGGCGACGGGATCGCGATGATCTTCCAGGACGCGCTGTCGGCGCTGAACCCGGTGTTCACCGTCGGCTTCCAGATCGAGGAGCAGCTGCGCATCCGCAAGGGGATGAGCAAGGCGGAGGCCCGCAAGCGGGCCATCGAGCTGCTCGACCTGGTGCGCATCCCGAACGCCAAGGGTCGCGTACGGCAGTACCCGCACGAGTTCTCCGGCGGGATGCGGCAGCGCGCGATGATCGCCATGTCGCTGGCGCTCGACCCGCAGCTGCTCATCGCCGACGAGCCGACCACCGCGCTGGACGTCACCGTGCAGGCCCAGATCATGGACCTGCTGGCCGAGATCAAGAACGAGCGGCAGATGGGGCTGATCCTCATCACCCACGACCTGGGCGTGGTGGCGGAGACCGCCGACCGCATCGCGGTGATGTACGCGGGCCGGATCGTCGAGCACGGCGACGCCCGCTCGGTGTACAAGGCACCGGGCCACCCGTACACCATCGGGCTGCTCAACTCGCTGCCCCGGCTGGACCAGAAGGGCCAGACGCTGGAGACGATCAAGGGCTTGCCGCCGAGCTTGCTCAACATCCCCAGCGGCTGCCCGTTCCACCCGCGGTGCCCGCAGGCGGCCCCGGTGTGCAGCACGACGGTGCCGGGCAACCACGACCTCGGCAACGGCCGGTACAGCAAGTGCCACTTCGCCGAGGAGGTGGTCCGCAATGGCTGAGCCCATCCTGCAGGTGCGTGACCTGGTCAAGCACTTCCCGGTCAGGCAGGGCATCGTGTTCAAGAAGACGGTCGGCCACGTGCGGGCCGTCGACGGGGTCTCGTTCGACCTGCACAAGGGCGAGACGCTCGGCGTGGTCGGCGAGTCCGGCTGCGGCAAGTCGACGCTGGCTCAAGTGCTGATGTGCCTGGAGCCCCCGACCAGCGGCTCGGTGCTGTTCGAGGGCAGGGACATCTTCAAGCTGCGCGGCAACGAGCTGCGGGCGCTGCGCCGCGAGATCCAGATCGTGCTGCAGGACCCGTACACGTCGCTGAACCCGAGGATGACCGTCGGTGACATCGTCGGGGAGCCGTTCGAGATCCACCCCGAGGTCGCGCCGAAGGACTCCCGGCGGCGCAAGGTGCAGGAGCTGCTGGAGGTGGTCGGGCTCAACCCCGAGCACATCAACCGCTACCCGCACCAGTTCTCCGGCGGTCAGCGGCAGCGCATCGGCATCGCCAGGGCGCTGGCGCTGCGGCCGAAGGTGATCATCTGCGACGAGCCGGTGTCGGCGCTGGACGTGTCGATCCAGGCGCAGGTGATGAACCTGCTGGACTCGCTGCAGAAGGAATTCGGCCTGTCCTACATCTTCATCGCGCACGACCTGTCGGTGGTGCGTCACCTGTCCGACCGGGTCGCGGTGATGTACCTGGGCAAGATCGTGGAGATCGGCACCGAGGACGACATCTACGAGCGGCCCACCCACCCGTACACCCAGGCGTTGCTGTCCGCCGTCCCGGTGGCCGACCCGGACGTGCGGGGCACCAGGCAGGTGATCCGCCTGGAGGGTGACGTGCCGAGCCCGCTCAACCCGCCGTCGGGATGCCGGTTCCGCACCCGCTGCTGGAAGGCACAGGAACTGTGCGCCGAGAAGGTGCCGGAGCTGGTGGACCGGGTCGCCGGACACCCGAGCGCGTGTCACTTCGCCGAGGAGCGATCGGTGGTTCCGTGACACTCACTCCCTGCGCGAAAGGCCCCTGCCGGATGCGGCAGGGGCCTTTCGCTGTCGTCGGTCCGTGTCGTCACGAATCACTCGCTGCAGCGCGCCGCTGCCCGGCGGGCGCACACAGCGCGGAGCACCGGCTCCCGTCCCGGCGTCACTCGGTGATGCGCAGCCAGTTCACCGCCGAGCCGAACGGGCCGGCCAGCGGAGGCCCTTGGGTGACCCCGGAGACGTCCCGGCCGACCGCGAGCGTGTCGGCGAGCTGGAACAGCGGGATGGTCACGTTCTCCCGCCACAGTCGAGGTTCGAGACTGCCCAGCTCGCTGCGCAGCGAGCGCTCCCCCGTCAGCACGTCGTCCACCCTGGATTGCAGGTACTGGTCGCACCAGCCGGCGACGTTGCCCGGCTCGAAGTCGGCGTCGGTGTCGTCCGAGGTGTCCGCCTTCCGGCAGGAGAAGCGGGAGGCGAAGTCCGTGGCAGGATCCAGGCTCACCGCCCGCGGCCCGACCAGGACGTCGACGAACACCTCGTTGCCCGAGCCGTCGTCGATCGGCTCGGCGTCCGGGTCCGCCGGGTCCACCGCATACAGCTCACGCGGGTCCGGCTGCACCGCTTTGGCCTCGACGCCCGCCTCGGTCAGTTGCTCGGCGAGGCGCTCGGCGATCGATGCGTACGGCTCCTGCTCGCCGGGAGACGCCACCACCAGGCTCAGCGGTTCCCCGTCCGCGTCGGCCCAGCCCTCCGGGGTGAGCCGGTAGCCTGCCTGCCGCAGCAGCGACTCCGCGCGCTGCGGGTCGGGCTTGCCACGGTCGGCGGGCAACGTGGCTCGATAGGCGCGCTGCGAAGGGGCCAGGACCTGGGCGTCGGCGCGTAACTTCTCGGCCGGGCCACCACCGGTGCCGATCCGGATCAGCTCGTCACGGTCGATCAGTGCCGCGATCGCTTCCCGCACCTGCTCGTCGGCCAGCGGTTCGCGCACCGGGCGCAACGCGATCTCGGCCACCTGCGGGCGGTGCACGGTGTGCAGTTCGACCGCCTTGCCGAGCGCGCGCAGGTCGGCCATCCGGCCGGCATCGGTCGCGGTGAGCGAGAACTGCAGGTTGTTGTTCCGCAGCTCCTCGGCGGGCCCCTCGCTGTCCACCGCGCGCAGGATCAGCTGGTCCACCGCCGACGGCTTCTCCCAGTACCGCTCGTTGCGTTCGATCAGGATCTCGCCACGGCCGACGTCGATCGTCTTGATCGCATACGGCCCGCCGGAGGCGGGATAGCTGCTGATCATCGCCTCCTGCCATCCGCCAGGGATGTCCTTGAGCAGGTGCGACGGCAGCAGGTTCGCAAACAGCGACCGCCAGCCGGGAAAGCGCTTGGCGAAGGTCACCTCGACCCGTTTGCCGCCTTCCCTGGACTGCACGTCGGTGATCAGCCGGTAGCCGGCGGGCCCCACCGTGCCCGGCTGAGTGCGCATCTGGTCCGCCAGGTAGCGGAAGTCCTCCGCCGCGATCGGCGCCCCATCGGACCACGAGGCGTCCTGCCGCAGCGTGTACGCCACGGTGAACGGGTCCTCGTCGACGACCTCCACCGACCGCATCAGGGTCTTGTCCAGCTGGTACTTGCCGTCCGGACCCAGCCGGTAGACCGACGGCAGCAGCAGCTGGGCCAGCGCCGTCGTGGTGGTGGACATGTCGGCCAGCTGGTGCGGGTTGTACCCGCCGGCGATCGAGTCGACCCCGATGACGATCTGATCGGGCGTGCTGCTCGCGGTCGGGCTCGGCGGCACCGACGTCGGGGGCGGTGGCGGCGGTGGGGTGCTGGTGCAGCCCACCACAGCCAGCAGAACTGCACCCAGTGCGGCCCCCACTCGCCATGTCCGACGACGGCTCATCAACAGCTCCTCACTCGACCCTGTGCAGCGAACTTTGCCAGAGCGTTCGAGGGCGCGCCGCCGATTTGCGGGATACGGCACCGTGATCTCGGCCGGCAGCCGGAATTCCTGGCTCAGCCGACCGCGGCCGCGTCGCGGGACCGGGCCCGGGACCGCTCCTTCGCGCGGGTCGATGCCTCGAGGACGACTTTACGGACACGGATCGCCTTGGGGGTGACCTCGACGCACTCGTCGGCCGCGCAGAACTCCAGCGCCTCCTCCAGGCCCAGCTTGCGCGGGCGGTTCAGCCGCTCCAGCTCCTCGCCGGTGGACGAGCGCATGTTGGTGAGCTTCTTCTCCTTGGTGATGTTGATGTCCAGGTCCTCGGCGCGCGGGTTCTCCCCGACCACCATGCCTTCGTAGACCTCGGCGCCCGGCTCGACGAAGAACGTGCCGCGGTCGGCCAGCTGCAGCAGGGCGTACGTGGTCACCGTGCCGCTGCGGTCGGCGACCAGCGAGCCGGAGTGCCGGGTGCGCAGCTCGCCCACCCACGGGAAATAGCCCTCGAAGACGTGGTTGGCGATGCCGGTGCCGCGGGTCTCGGTCAGGAAGTCGGTGCGGAAACCGATCAGCCCGCGCGCCGGGACGACGTACTCCAGCCTGATCCGGCCGGTGCCGTGGCCGGACATGTGCTCCATCCGGCCCTTGCGCGCGGCCAGCAGCTGGGTGATCGCGCCCAGGTACTCCTCCGGTGCGTCGATGGTCAGCCGCTCGAACGGCTCGTGCAGCTTCCCGTCGATCATCTTGGTCACCACGTCGGGCTTGCCGACGGTCAGCTCGAACCCTTCCCGGCGCATCTGCTCGACCAGCACGGCCAGCGCCAGCTCGCCGCGGCCCTGCACCTCCCAGGTGTCCGGGCGATCGGTGGGCAGCACCCGCATGCTCACGTTGCCCACCAGCTCGCTGTCCAGCCGTGCCTTGACCAGCCGGGCGGTGAGCTTGTCCCCGCCGCCGCGGCCGGCCAGCGGCGACGTGTTCACCCCGATGGTCATCGAGATGGCCGGCTCGTCGACGGTGATCCGCGGAAGGGCCACCGGATGATCGACGTCGGCCAGCGTGTCGCCGATGGTGATCTCCGGGATGCCGGCGATCGCCACCAGATCCCCGGCTGCCGCCTCGGTGGCGGGCACCCGTTCCAGGCCCTTGGTGACCAGCAGTTCGGAGATCCGGACGTGCTGCACGCTGCCGTCCTCGCGCAGCCACGCGACCGTCTGGCCCTTGCGCAGCCTGCCGGAATGGATGCGGACCAGCGCGATCCGGCCGAGGAAGCTCGACGCGTCCAGGTTCGTCACCAGTGCCTGCAACGGCTCGTCCGGGTCGCCGGTCGGTGGCGGGATGTGGTCGAGCAGCGTCTCGAACAGCGGGTCCAGCGTGGCGTCGTCCGGCTGACCGCCGTCGGCGGGCTGGTTCAGCGATGCCCGCCCGGTGCGGGCACACGCGTAGATCACCGGGAGGTCCAGCACCGCGTCGTGGTCGACGTCCTCGATGTCGGCGGCCAGCTCCAGCAGCAGGTCCTGGGTCTGCTCGACGACCTCGGAGATGCGCGCGTCGGAGCGGTCCACCTTGTTGACCACCAGCACCACGGGCAGCTTGGCTTCCAGCGTCTTGCGCAGCACGAACCGGGTCTGCGGCAGCGGCCCCTCGCTGGCGTCTACCAGCAACAGCACCCCGTCGACCATGGCCAGGCCGCGTTCCACCTCACCGCCGAAGTCGGCGTGGCCTGGGGTGTCGATGACATTGATGGTCACGTCCCCGCGGGTGATCGCGGTGTTCTTGGCCAGGATGGTGATGCCTTTCTCCCGCTCCAGCTCGCCGGAGTCCAGCACCCTGTCCACCGGCTCGGCGTGGTCCCCGAAGGCGCCTGCCTGCTTGAGCATGGCGTCGACCAACGTGGTCTTGCCGTGGTCGACGTGCGCCACGATGGCCACGTTGCGCAGGTCGGTGCGGACGCGGGCTTTGCCTGCGGATGCGGACACGAGTCGGCTCCTCCACGGAGTTTTCGGGGTGCATCGGGACGCCACCGCGATCCGCACGCGGGAAACGCGCTGCTCCTGGCGGCCATTTCAGGATACTTGCCCGTCCGGTGTGGCCATCCGCACACCGCCTTTCCCGACACGCCACCTAGCCTGGGAAAGAGCGATTTCGGCAGCGAACGGACATTTCGGTGGGCAAGAAGGCCACGAAGGCCACGCAGGCGGCCACGGCGGATGCGATCAGGCAGCGGGCCAAGGCCAGGGTGCGCAAGCTGATCAAAAAGGGCAAGGTCAAAAAGAAGTGCTGCAAGTCCCAGCCGCGCTGCAAGAAATGCCCGGTGCGCGCGTTGAAAAAGACACAGAAGAAGCTGGCCCGCGCGGCCTGACTGCGGAGCCGGGTGAAGCGCGGCCTGACGCACCGGATGAAACAAGTTCCGGCGGGTGACACACGGCCCGGCCGGCGACCCACGACGACGACTGCCACCGCAACAGCCGGCACGCAGCCCGACGCGACAGCCGACACGCCGCCTGCCTGGTGGCCTGACGCGGCAGCCGACACACGATCCCGCGCGCCCCGCCCAACGACCCGCCACCGCAGCCCGACACCACGGCCGACACACAGCACCAGCGCGCCCCTGTCGACGACCTGCCGCGGCCCGATCGGCGCTCGACACAGCCCGACATGCACCCGCCCCGTACCCAAACACGGCAGCCGACACACGATCCCGCGCGCGCCCCGCCCAACGACCTGCCAGGCAACCCGACACCACGGCCGACACAGCCGAATCCGCAACCAGACACGGCAGCGGACACACAGCCCGGCGTGCCCCTGTCGCCGGCCTGTCACGCGGTCAGGAGCGCGCCCGGCCGAGGGCCGAAGCGCCGCGACGCCGCCTCAGTGCGCACTCAGTGCGCGGCCAGTGCCTCGTTCAGCTCGTTCAGTTCGCGCGCGGTCCGGGTGGCTTCGAACTCGATGACCTCGTAGTGCACCAGGTGGCGGTACGCCAGCGGATCGGTGGCCAGGATGGCGTCGAGCTTCCCCCGCGGCATCCGCCTGGCCAGGATCACCCCGCCGACGCGCGGCGTCCGCCAGCCGGAGAGCAGGAAGTCACCGGCCGCGTAATGCCGGGACAACCACTCGGCGTGGTCGGGAAGCACGAGGTCGATCTCTTCGATCGGCGCGGTGCAGGTGCTCAGTACGACGTACATGGTCGCCCCTCCTTCACCAGTGGTTGCGGGGCCCGACTACCACGGTAAGCCCGATCCGGCCGGATGCGACCGGTCGTCACCCGTCCAGCAGCGCTTGCAGGTCCGGCAGCACCGCGCGATCGGCGGGCAGCCAGTCCACCTCCGTCAGCTCGCGCGCCGACAGCCAGCGCAACGCGCGGTGCTGTAGCGCCTGCGGTTCCTGCCCGTCGGCCAGGTGCACCAGGAAGATGCGCAGGACCTTCCCGGCGGACAGCGGCAGGTCTGGCCCGATCCGTGCGCCGACGCCGACCTCGACCCCCAGTTCCTCGGCGAATTCCCGGCGGAGGGCCGCGGCCTCGTCCTCCCCCGGCTCGACCCTACCGCCGGGCAGCTCCCACTTGCCGGCGATCTCCGCCGGATGGGCGCGCTGCGCGGCGAGCAGCAGGCCGCGGCGCACCAGCGCGCCGCCCACCACCGTCACGTCGGTCATTCCGCCTCCATCGCACGCCAGGCCACCTGGAACCTGGCCCCGCCCTCGGGTGACTCCCCCACGGCGACACGGCCACCGCGCCGCCTGACCAGCTCGGCCACCAGCGCCAGGCCGAGACCGGCACCGCCGCTGTCCCTGGCTCGATCATCCGCCACCCGGTAGAAGCGGTCGAACACGCGTTGGCGATGTTCCGGAGCCACACCGGGGCCGTCGTCGTCGACGACGACACGCGCCACCGAGCGCGCCGTCAGCACGGACACCACCACCTGCGCACGTGCGTAGCGGACGGCGTTGCGCAGCAAGTTGTCCAGCACCAGCTCGACCTCGGCGTGATTGGCCTGTGCCCACACCTCGGGCGACGCCGCGTTGACCTTGACCACCGGCCCGTCCGCGGGAAGGCGGCCCACCGCGGCGCGGGCCTCGGTGACCAGCTCCACCGGGGTTGCCGGGGGAAGCTCACCGGCGTCCGAACGGGCCAGCGCCAGCAGGCCGTCCAGCAACGCCGACAGTCGCTCGGACTCGGCCAGCACGTCGCCGAGCACTTCCTGTGCCGTGTCCGGGTCCGGGTTGGCCACCGCCACCTCGGCCTGGACCCGGATGGACGCCACCGGCGAGCGCAGCTCGTGCGCCGCGTCGCCGGTGAACCGGCGGAGGCGATCTGCGGCCTGCTCCTGCCGGTCCAGCAGGTGGTTGAAGTCGCGCGCCAGCGCCTGCAGCTCGTCCCCGGTCCGCGGCACCGGCAACCGCTCCGACTCCGCCAGCCGCCGCACCGCCCGCCGCATCCGGCCGACCGGCCGCAACGCCGCCCCGACGGCCACCCACACCACGACGCCGGCGACCACCGCCGCGACGACCGCGGCCAGCAGCAAGCCGTTGGCACCACCGGCCAGCGCGGCGGTGAAGCCCACCAGGCCGGCCCCGGCCACCACCAGCCGCTGCGAGCCGTCCGGCGCGGTCGCCACGGTGCCCCGCCACCGCACCGGTGGGTTGCCCGCCGTCTGCACCGGCAGCCCTGCCTTGAGCTGACGCACCGCGGCGGCCGTCAACGGCCGGTCGCCGCGACCGTCCACCGGGTTCCCGGCGATGTCCAGCACGCGCACGGTGAGACCGGGTCGCTCGGCGGGTAGCTCGCCTGCGCGTACCACCCTGGCCGCCGGTTCCACCGTGTTCGCCAGGTCCTCGTCCAGCGAGTCCAGCAGCAACGACTCGAGCGACCGCCCGCCGAGCACGGCCAGCCCGAGCAGGCAGGCGGCGGTCACTGCCGTCGCCACCAGCGTGATGCGTCCGCGCAGCGTGCCGGTGAAGGGAAACCGGCGTCGGCGCCGAGCCGGGAGGGAGTCGACCGGGTGCATTCGCCGGTCCTGCATCAGACCGGCGGCAGGGCTTCGTCCAGCTGGTAACCGTGCCCCCGCACGGTGCGCACCAGCCCGTCCGCGCCCGCCGCCGCCAGCTTGCGCCGCACGTAGCCGACGTAGACCTCGACGTTGTTGCGCGTGGCCGCTTGTTCGTCACCCCAGATCTCGGCCAGCAGCTCGTCCTTGGTGACGACCGCGGGCGCCCGGCTGGCGAGCACCTCGAGCACGGCGTACTCGCGCGGGCTCAGCGGGACGGTGGTGCCGCCCCAGCGTGCGGTGCGGGCCGACCGGTCGACCTCCAGCCTGCCGATGCGCACCGTGCCGCGCATCGAACTCTCCGCCGCCCGCCGCAGCACGGCGCGCAGCTGCGCGAGCAGCACGACGAACGAGAAGGGTTTCACCACGTAGCCGTCCGCCCCCAGGTCCAGGCCGTCCGCCTGGTCGATCTCCCCGTCCTTGGCCGACACCAGCAGCACGGGTGTCCGCACCCCCTCGGCCCGCAGCTGCTGCAGCACGCGGTAGCCGCTCAGCCCGGGCAGCATGATGTCCAGCAGGACGGCGTCGAACGTCCCCGTGCGCGCGAACCGCAACGCGGTGGGCCCGTCGGCCGCGGTCACCACATCCATTCCCTCGGCACGCAGGCCCCGGTCGAGCGCCTTGCGCACCCCTGGTTCGTCGTCGACGACCAAAACGCGCGGTTGCATGTACCCACTATCCCCGAACCGGCAGACGAAGGCGCGCGGTCCTCTCAGCGCGGTCTCAGCTCCTCAGCCCGATCTCAGCCACCGGGGTGGAAGGTGGGTGGCAGGCCGGGAACACTGGTCGACGACGCAGGGAGAAGACATGCAACCACGAACGAAAGGGCTCGTCGCGGCGCTGACCGGGACGGCACTCGGCGTCGGGGGCCTGGTCATGCTGACCGTGCCCGCAGGCGCGGACGATGCGCCGGTGCTGCCCGAGATCAGCGCCCAGGAACTCGTCCGGACCGCGTTGCAGGCCGACCCGCCGGCGTTCGCCGGGAAGGTCGTGATGCAGCAGAACCTCGGTCTGCCGGTCCCGACCGGCGGCGACGGCTCGGGCGCCGCCAGCTTCGGCCTCGGGTTCGAATCCGCCCGGATCTTCCACGACGGCGACGAGGGCGTGCGCATCGCCATCCAGGACCTCAGCGCCGAGTTCACGCTGGTACGCAACGCCGACGAACTGTGGACCTACGACTCGGCGGAGAACACCGCCACCCGCCTGGACACCGACGACGTCGAGGCCGCCAGGGAGCAGGCAGGCAAGCCGGGCCCCCGGCGGATCCCCAGCAGGCAGCCTGCGGAGATGGCCGACCCGGCCAAGGTCGCCCAAGCCATCGTCGATCGGCTGTCCGAGACCAGCACGATCACGGTCGACGGCACGGCCATGGTGGCCGACCGCCCGGCCTACGAGCTGGTGCTGACCCCGAAGCCGACCGAGCGCACGGTGTTGCGCGAGGTGAAGGTGGCCGTCGACGCCGAGACCCGGCTGCCGCTGCGGTTCGAGGTGATGGGCAACGGGTCCACCGAGCCGATCTTCAGCCTCGGTTTCACGGAGTTCACCGTCGGCGCACAACCCGAGCGGCTGTTCGAGTTCACCCCGCCGAAGGACGCGAAGATCGTCGACGCGCAGAAGGCGCTGAAGGAACGCGCGGACATGGCCCCGTCGCCGCAGGAGCAGGAAGCCATGCAGCGCTTCGGCAGCGCGCTCGACGTCGTCGGTGACGGCTGGGACACCGTGCTGACCGGCAAGGTCCCCCAGGACGTGCCGGCGGAGCGAGCCCACCCGGACGGGGAGTCGGACCGGTGGGACGGCGACGCTGAATCGCCGCAGGACCTGCTGGACGGCTACGGCAAGCGGATCACCGGCGCGTTCGGTGCCGGCTACGTGATCACCAGCAATGCAGGTTCGGCGCTGATCACCGACGACGGCCGGTTCGCCGTCGGCGCGGTCCCGGTGCAGGTCCTCGAGCAAGCACTGGCGAAGTGAGGACGAGCATGACACGTGACGAACTCGCCCGGACGGTCCCCGCGCCTGCCACGGCGGGCGCGGGGGCTCGCCCCGTGGTGGCGCGGACCAAAGGGGTGCGCAAGGTCTACCGCAGCACGATCGCCGTGGACGGGGTCGACCTGGAAGTGCCGGAAGGTGCCGTGGTCGGCATGCTCGGCCCGAACGGCTCGGGGAAGACGACGACGATCCGCATGCTGCTCGGCCTGGTACGGCCCACCGAGGGAGAGGTCGAGCTGTTCGGCCAGCCCATGCCGGAGTCCGCGGAGTCGACCCTGCCGCACGTGGGCGCGCTCGTCGAAGGCCCGGGCTTCCACCCGTTCTTGAGCGGAAGGGACAACTTGCTCCGGTTCGCCGCCGCCGAACCGTTGCTGCCCTCGGCCAAGATCACCGCGGCGGTGACGAACGCGCTCGAGCTGGTCGGGCTGACCGCCGCGGCCGACCGTCGCTACCGCGGCTACTCGCTGGGCATGAAGCAGCGGCTGGGACTGGCCGCGGCGCTGCTGGTGCCACGCAAGCTGGTCGTGCTCGACGAGCCGACCAACGGCCTGGACCCGGCAGGTACCAGGGAGGTCCGCAGGATCATCGCGGAACTGCACGCCAGGGGCACGACGGTGCTGGTGTCGTCCCACCTGCTGTCCGAGGTCGAGGCCACCTGCACGCACGTGATCGTGCTCAGCAAGGGCACCGTGGTGGCGCAGGGCGAGCTCAGCGAGCTGCTGGAAGCCGGCAACCCGACGCTCGAGGTGGTCACGCCGGACGCCACCCAGGCGGTCGAGGCGCTGCGCGCCAACCGCATTCCGGCCCGGCTGGCGCCGGACGGGATCCTGGTCGACCTGGTGACCACGCCTGCGCCGCGGGTGATCGAAACGCTGGTGCAAGCCGGGGTGTCGGTGTACGAGGCGCGCCGGAAGCGCACCGGCCTGGAGGACCTGTTCGCCCGGCTGACCGAGACGCAGTCCGACGACCTGCCCACCGATCTGCACCTGAACGACGTCGACCACGTGGGGGTGGCGTGATGACGGCCATTGCCTGGGACGAAACCCCGGAGGTCACCGATCGCCGCCACCGGGCTCCGCTGTCGCGGCTGGTGCTGGCCGAGGTGCGGTGGATCTTCCGCAGGCCGCGCACGCTGGTGGTGCTGGCGCTGCTGGCGATCTTCCCCCCGATCATCGGCATCTCGATCGTCCTGGCAGGTCCTGGCGAGGCCAGCGGCGAGGCGCCGTTGTTCGTCGCGGCCGCCACCAGCGCGCTGTCCATACCGCTGGGATCGTTCATGATGCTGATGAGTCTCTTCCTGCCGTTGGCGGTGGCCATGGCGGGAGCGGACGCGATCGCCGGTGAGCAGTCGGTCGGCGCACTGCGCGGATGGCTGGTCGCCCCGGTCTCGCGCGGGCGCCTGCTGGCCGTCAAGGTGTTCGGAGTGCTCGCGGTGGCGCTGGTGGCCGCCGGCCTGGTGGCGCTCACCGGGTTGACCACCGGTCTGATCCTCAACGGCATGGACGGCATCATCACGCTGTCCGGCACCACGCTGGGCTTCGCCGACGCGCTCGGCCGCATCGGCCTGGCCGTGGCGTGGGTGACCCTGCAGCTGCTCGCGGTCGGCGCGGTGGCGCTGGCGATCTCCACCACGACCGAGCATCCGATGCTGGTGGTGGCCCTGGTGCTCGGCGGGCTGATCGTGTCGCAGGTGCTCAGCGTGTTCGACTCGCTCAGCTGGTTGCACCCGTTCCTGCTGCCCGAAGGCTGGGTGGCCGCGATGCCGCAGCTGATGCGCGATCCGGTCAGCCTCGACCTGCTCGGCGAAGGTGCGTTGCGTGCGGCTTGCTACGTCGTCATCGGGTTGTCGCTGGCCTACGCCAGGATCGTCACGCGGGACGGCTGACCCCGGTCAGCCGCCCATCACCTGCTGCCATCGCGCCAGGACCTGCTTCCGGCCCGCGTCCGCCGCGCGGGCCGGAAGCGCGCCCGGCTCCTCCGGAGCGGGAACCTTGTCCGCCCACTCCTCCGGCAGCTCGACGCCCATCCGCACCGGATAGGTCCCGTACGCCTCCGGCACCGCCTGCTGGAACTGCTGGGTGAGCAGGAAGTCGACCAGTTTGCCCGCCCGCTCGTCGCTGTCCGCGCTGGCCAGCACCGCGGCGTAACGGACCTGCTCGTGGCAGGTGTCCTCCAGCACCGACGTCCGCCCGCCTTCGTCGCCGGACAATTGCCCAGGCAGCGTCGCCGACGCGATGACCAGCGGGTGTTCCCCTTTGCCGCCCGTGGCGGTGTACTGCTGGCGGACGTCGGCGTCAGTGGGCAGCACGGTCACCCCGTTGTTCTTCAGCCGCTTCCAGTAGCGCTGCCAGCCGCCGCGGCCCTGCTGGGCGATCGAGCCCAGCAGGTAGGTCATGCCGTGCTGGGACGTCTTCGGGTCCGGCATGGCCAGCAGGCCACGATAGGCCGGGTCGGCCAGATCCTCGGCGCTCTCCGGTGGCGGCACGTCGTGCTCGGTGAACCAGGTTTCGTCGACGTTCACGCACACCACGAGCCGGTCGATCGCGGAAAGCCGCTGCTGCTCGTCCACCGAGAACCGCTGCTGGCCGCGATTGGCCTCCGGGCTGGTGTAGGGCGTGAGCACGTCGTCCCGCAAGGCCTGCTGGACGGTCGAGGTGTCCAGGCCGAGCACCACGTCACCGGCGGTGATCTTGCCGAGCGCCTCGACCAGCTCCGTCGGGGTGTCCCCGATGGTGCGGTGCTCCAGCTGCAGTTCGGTCTGCCGTTCGAACGCCGCGTGCAGCTCCTGCGGGATGGTCCAGGACGAATCGGTGACCAGGGTGACGGTGCGTTGCTCTTCCGGCCGCTGAGGCTCGTCGGTGCCGCATCCGGCCGCGACCATGCCAAGCGTCAACAGCAGCGCGGGGACCTTCGCGCGCCGAACTCGGTTGATCACGTTCCCTCCCGTAGCCCGGGCAAGCCTACCGATCGGCTGGCACGATGGAGCACATGGCGGAGGAATCCACAGCCAGGTCACCCGAGCTGCTCACCGACGACCAGATCAGCGAGGATCTGACGCGCAGGCCGCATTGGCGCGCGGAAGGCAACGCGCTGCGTCGGACCGTGGAGCTGCCGTCGTTTGCGGATGCCATCGAGGCGGTCGGCAGAGTCGGCGCGATCGCCGAGGAGCTGGATCATCACCCGGACATCGACATCCGGTGGCGCACGCTGCACTTCTCGCTGAGCACGCATTCGGCGGGCGGCATCACGGCCAAGGACATGCAGCTGGCGGACAAGATCGACGACGTGCTCGCCGGGTACTGAGGCAGTGTCGCGTCTCGTGGTCGTCTCGTCTCCGGCCACACGGTCGGCGACGGCGCAGGTCTGTTGCCTGGCGTGGCTGGCCGCGCCTGCAGCGCTGCGGAACGCGGCTGCGCCGGCGGTCAGCCGCGACGGTCCTTGCGCTGGCGCGCGTCTTCCTCCCGCACTTCTGCGGTGCGCAGCGCATCTTCGGCTTCCGCGACGACCTCGAGCGCTTGCATCTCGCGAGGCTGATCGATTTCCTCGCGGATGATCCGCTCGAACTTCTCGCGGGTTTTCCTGAAAAGTCTTATCCGGGCCAACAACTCATCCACATCGCCGCATCTCGCCGGAACGAACGCGTCCCGGTACCCGTCAGTCTACCCGCGAAAAGCCATTTCACTCGCGCTGAGTGACTGTTCGAGTACGCGAATGGCCTTGGGGCCGACCCCGTGCAGGGCGAGCAGTTCCGCCCTGGAATGCTCGGCGACCTGGGCCAGCGTGCGGATTCCGGCCGCGAGCAGCGCCCGCCTGGCCGGCGCCGGGATGGTGCGCGGCAAGTCGCTTCCGGCGACGTCGCCGGCGTAGGCAGCGTCCAGCGCGGCGACCAACTTCCTGGGCGCCTGATGCCGCCATGCCTGCCGGACCAGCTCGTTCAGCTGCTGCCCGTTGATCTTCGCGAGCGGGATCTTCAGGCCGATCGTCCTGTCCGCCCGGACGATCGGCTCACCGCCCACCCGCAGGCGCGTCTCGGCCACCTGCTCCGGCGACAGACGCAGCTGCACTTGCCCGTCGGAGGTGACCGAGACGAAGCCGCGGCCGTGCACCAGGAAGGACTGCAGCCCGAAGTGATTGCCTTCCTCGACTTCGGGGAGCGCCAGCGCGGCCTTGCGCAGCTGCGTCATCGACGTCATGAGCAGAGTTTAAGCGCGCGACCTACGGTGCGGGCCTTCGCGAGAACGCGGCACCGGATTTTGCCAGGAGCCCGCCCGATTTCCGCGTGATCGACGGCCATCCGGTCGATCAGCTGCCGAGTCCGGTACTGCGCAGCCTGAAGTCCACTTCGGCCATCAACTCGGTCACCCGGCGTCGTCCCGGAGACGGCGGCGGGTATCGGCGAAGCACGCCGACCACCGCGGGCGTTGCCCTGCTGCACGCTAGCTCGATCGCCTTCTCGGCCGCCACGGCATCCGCTTCGATTTCCGCGATCCGTGCCGCGTTGGCGGCGGCACGCAGGATGTGGGCGACTTGGTGCTCCTTGGAAATCGGATGCAGGTAGGCGGCCGAGGCGGCATCCCCGGCGGCTTGCGCGGCCAGGCGGGCGGGTTCGTCGGGCGCTGCGCCGGCCGCGCGATGGGCGTCCATCGAGGCCACGCGCAGCCGTTTGGAGCGAGGCGCCCCGTCGACGAAGTCCCAGGCCGCTGCCACGGCAGCGCGCGGCCGGTGGTCGCCGGGTTGCGCCCGTTCGAAGACCGGCAGGAGGTCTTCCGCCGTCTGGGCGACGAACCGCACAACGGCGCGCAGCTCGTCATGGCTGAGTTCGAAGTCGGCGGTCACAAGGCGTTTCTAGCCCGCGCGGATGGTCATCCGCGACAGCCGGTCACCGTCGATGTCGAAAACGAACATCGAGCGCCCGTTGGCGTAGCTGGAGCGCCAGTCGCCGACGACCGTGACGGTGTCCTGGGCCGCGTCGACTTCCTCCACGGTGAGGGTGCCGCGCGCACCGATGAATTCCTTGTCGCTCCAGGCTTTGATCTCGTCGCGCCCGGTGAAGACCCGGCCCCAATCGTCCACCGCCCCGCGGTCGGTGAACGCGTTCAGAAAGGCTTCCTCGTCGTGAGCGTTGACCGCGTCGATGAACGAGGCCACCGGCTCCGGGACGGTCGGCATGGCGTCCTCCTCGGAGTGTGTCGGCCGGTCGTCCGCCAGCCCGGCGGACAGGTGACTGCACGATCGACGGCGACGATGCGGTCTGCTGGACTCGTGGACGGGCCCGGCATCGGGTTCCGGTAGCAGCATGAACCACACCGGAGGGCCCGGCAACCGGAGCGCGAGCTGGTCAGTCGCGCTGTCCCAGCGCCGCTGCCAGCACCTTCTCCGAGTGCGTCCACAGCAGCGCACCCCCGGCGTCGGGAACGATCTGGCGGACCGCGTCCGGGATCCGGTCGGCCAGCGTCCGGCCGTGATCCGGGGAATGCGAGCGGTCCCGGGCGCCGAACAAGATCGTCACCGGACAGCGGACGTCACCCAGCCGGAGCGGCCAGGGTTGCATGGCGATGAGCGTGTCCCGGACGTAGCCGGCTCCGTCGTTGGCGAAGCCCTCAGCCAACGAGCGGCGATACAGCGGCAGGAACGTCTCGCTGGTGTAGAACCGGCGGTCGGCTTCGTCCGAGGACGACAGCACCATCTCGGCCATGGCGTCCGCCGTGAAGGCGCCCAGGATGCGCGCCGCTTCGTCCGGATCGTCCGCGGCGAGTTGCGCCAAACGCGCCGCATCCTCGGGCACCTGCGCCTGGACGTCCGGGTGCGCGACTTCGTCGGCGGGTGAGACCAGCACGAGCCGGGAGACCCAGCCCGCGGCGGCCGCGGCCAGCCCGAAGACGCTGCCCTGCGAGTTGGCCACCACCGGCAGCGTGACGCCCGCTCCGAGGACTCCCGTCACGAAGGCTCGGTAGTCCGCTGCCGTCGATGCCAGCGTTCGCTCCGGATGCACGTCGGAACCGCCCATGCCGGGACGGTCCATGGTGAGCAGGCGGACGTGCGCACGGTCCAGCATCTGCTCGCCGAACCGCATGCTCTTGCCGGTGCCCGCGCCGGCGACGAACAGCACCGGGTTCCCGTCCACCGGACCGAACGACTTCCCGGTCAAGGCCCGGCCATCCGCCGTCCGCACGACCAGGTCCGACCCGCCCGGCTGCTGACTGAGTGAACTCACTCGGCCCGCCCTGCCTCAGACGTTGAACCGGAACTCCACCACGTCGCCGTCGGCCATGACGTAGTCCTTGCCTTCCATACGGACCTTGCCCGCGGCGCGTGCGGCGGCCATGGATCCGGCCTCGATCAAGTCGTCGTAGGAGACGACCTCGGCCTTGATGAAGCCGCGCTCGAAGTCGGTGTGGATCACGCCTGCGGCCTGCGGCGCCGTCGCCCCCTGCGGGATGGTCCACGCGCGGGCCTCCTTCGGCCCCGCGGTCAGGAACGTCTGCAGGCCGAGCGTGCGGAACCCGGCGCGGGCCAGCGCGTGCAGGCCGGGCTCCTGCTGGCCGATCGACGCCAGCAGTTCCCGCACGTCGTCCGGGTCGTCCAGCTCCAGCAGCTCGGCCTCGACCTTGGCGTCCAGGAACACCGCCTCGGCCGGGGCGACCATCTCGGCCAGCTCCTTGCGCTTGGCCTCGTCGGTCAGCACCGACTCGTCGCTGTTGAACACGTACAGGAACGGCTTGGCGGTCAGCAGCGACAGCTGCCGCAGCGCGTCCAGGTCGACCTCGGACTTCGCGGAGAACAGCGTGCGGCCGCTGTCCAGGATCTCCTTGGCCTTCTGCACGTTCTCCAGCGCGGGGCGGGCTTCCTTGCGGGTGCGCGCCTCCTTCTCCATGCGCGGCAGCGCCTTCTCCAGCGTCTGCAGGTCGGCGAGGATCAGCTCGGTGTTGATCGTCTCCAAGTCGTCCGCCGGGCCGACCTGGCCCTCGACGTGCGCCACATCCGGGTCGTCGAACGCCCGGACGACCTGGCAGATCGCGTTCGCCTCCCGGATGTGGGCCAGGAACTTGTTGCCCAGCCCGGCGCCCTCGGACGCCCCCTTGACGATCCCCGCGATGTCGACGAACGACACCGTGGCGGGCACCGTCCGGGCGGAGTCGAACATCTCCGCCAGCTTGTCCAGCCGCTCGTCCGGCAGCGGCACCACACCGACGTTCGGCTCGATGGTGGCGAACGGGTAGTTCGCGGCCAGCACGTCGTTGCGGGTCAGGGCGTTGAACAGGGTGGACTTGCCGACGTTGGGCAGTCCGACGATGCCGAGGGTCAGACTCACGCCATCCGAGTCTACGGAGCACTCCCCCGTTCGCGCTGGCCGGGCCGACGCGGCTGGTCACGGCCGTCCTCAGGCGGCGGCAGCAGCTCCAGAGCCTGCCACTGGCGTACCGGTCGGCCGCCCGGGCCTGGTCCGGGTAGCGACGCGGCCCTGCCTTCGCCGGGACCTGCGGTGCGGGCCTAGCGGCGGGTTTCCTGCACCACCCACGCCAGGTACTCGGCCGAGCCGCCCTCGACCGGGGTCGCGATGATCTCCGGAACGTCGTAGGTGTGCTTCTGCTTCAGATGCTCGGTCAGGTCGGCGGCCCGGTCGGCGGCCGTTTTGATCTCGACGCGCCATTCCTGGTCCGTCCTGACCTCGCCCTCCCAGCGGTAGACGCTGGTGATGGGCACGATCTGTGCGCAGGCACCCAGCTTCGCCTCGATCACGCTCGCGGCCAGCTGACGCGCTCGGTCCTCGCTGTCCGTGGTGGTTGCCACGACGACGTGTTCGGCCATGTGTCGAGGGTACCGAGCGACCCCCACTCGGCCCTGGGCCCGCACGCCCCGCCATCATGTCCGATTTCCGCCAGTGCTGCCGCGTCGCCGGTGGCAGGATCGGCTCCATGACAGCCACCGCGAAAGCCGTCCGGTCCGCCATCTGGCGGGACTTCGACGCGTGCTACCGCGCCGTTGCCGCTCGGGATGCTCGCTTCGACGGCCAGTTCATCACTGCGGTGTCGACGACCCGGATCTACTGCCGCCCGTCCTGCCCGGCCGTCACGCCGAAGCCGGAGAACGTGCGCTTCTATCCGACCGCGGCCGCAGCGCAGGCGGCGGGTTACCGGGCCTGCCGACGGTGCCTGCCCGATGCGGTGCCCGGCTCCCCGGAATGGAACGTGCGCGCCGACCTGGCGGCCCGGGCCATGCGGCTGATCGCCGACGGGGTGGTGGAGCGCGAGGGCGTGCCGGGCCTGGCGCGCCGGCTGGGATATTCGGAGCGGCAGCTGAACCGCGCCCTGACCGCCGAGCTCGGCGCGGGACCGCTGGCGCTGGCTCGTGCGCATCGGGCTCATGCCGCCCGGCTGCTGATCGAGCTGACCGACCTGCCGTTCGGCGATGCGGCGTTCGCCGCCGGATTCTCCAGCATCCGCCAGTTCAACGACACCGTGCGCGAGGTGTTCGGCTGCACGCCGACGCAGCTGCGCGCTCGCCGCAAGCACCCCACCCCCGCTTCGTCGCACGGTGGGCGTGTCGAGCTGAACCTGCGCCTGCCGTTCCGCGAGCCGTTCGACGCCGCCGGCGTCTTCGAGTTCTTGGCCGCTCGCGCGGTTCCTGGCGTGGAGACCGCACACGAGGACGGCTACGGGCGGACCCTGCGCCTGCCCCATGGCACCGCGACCGCGTGGCTGTGGCCGCCGAAGGGTCCGTCGTCGCGCCACGTCCACTGCCTGCTGCGGCTGTCCGACATGCGCGATCTCAGCAGCGCGGTCTCCCGGCTGCGCCGCCTGCTGGATCTCGATGCCGACCCCGCAGCGATCGACGGCGTGCTCGCCGCCGAGCCTGCACTGGTCACCGGCGTCGCCGGCACACCAGGCATCCGGGTGCCCGGCGCCGTCGACGGGCCCGAGCTGCTGATCCGCGCGTTGCTCGGCCAACAGGTCAGCGTGGCGGCGGCACGGACCGCGGCCGGGCGCCTGGCGGCTGCCCTCGGTGACCGGCTCCCGGCCGCCGACGGCGAGCTGACCACGCTCTTCCCCACCCCGGAATCCATCGCCGAGCACGGCCTGGAAGTACTTGCGGGCCCACGACGCCGAATCGAGGCCATCGTCGACGCCGCGGACGCCATCGCTGCCGGAAAGCTCGACGTGCACATCGGTCGAGACCCGGACGAGCTGCGGGCCGAGCTGCTGGACCTGCCCGGTGTCGGGCCGTGGACCGCGGACTACGTGGTGATGCGAGTACTCGCCGCACCTGACGTGCTCCTCGTCGGCGACGTGGCCCTGCGCCAGGGCGCCGCCGCGCTCGGACTCCCCACCGACCCCGCCGACCTGAGCCGACGACTCGACGCCGTGCGGCCATGGCGCTCGTACGCCGGCATGCACCTCTGGCGCGCCGCGCCGAAGAAGACCTCCAGGAAAGGACGACCATGACCGCCACTTGGTCCACTGTGGACACTCCGATCGGGCCGTTCACCGCGATCGCGGCCGACGACGGCGCCGTGCTGGCCTCCGGCTGGACCGCGGGACCGGACACCCTGACCCCGTTGATCGCGGCGACGCTGCGCCCCGCCGGGCTGCGCAGGCTGCCCGACCTCGGGCCGATCACCCGCGCCGTGCAGCGATTCCACGACGGCGACCTCGCCGCCATCGACGACATTCCGGTGCGGCAGCGCTCCGGGGAATTCCTCACCCATGCCTGGGACGTCCTCCGTAAGGTGCCACCGGGCCAGCCAGTCACCTACAGCGAGTACGCGGCGCTGGCCGGACGCCCCTCGGCGGTGCGGGCAGCCGCCTCCGCCTGTGCCCGCAACGCTGCCGCCCTGTTCGTGCCTTGCCACCGGGTGGTGCGCATCGGCGGCGCGCTCGGCGGTTTCCGCTGGGGGCTCGACGTCAAGCGCTGGCTGCTGGCCCACGAAGCAGAGGCGGCCCGCTGAGCGGCCTCACACCTGCATGTGGAGCGTCGACCCGGTGCGCCCCTTGCGCACGAACAACTTGGTCGGAATCCGCTGCCGCATCTCCTCGACGTGGGACACCAGCCCGACGACCCGGCCGCCGGCGCGCAGCCCGTCCAAGGTGTCCATCACGACATCCAGCGTCTCGGCGTCGAGGGTGCCGAAGCCTTCGTCGATGAACAACGTGTCCAGCTGCACGCCACCGGCCTCCGCCGAGACGACGTCGGCCAACCCGAGCGCCAGCGCCAGCGATGCCAGGAACGACTCCCCACCGGAAAGGGTCTTCGTCGAGCGGACGGTGCCGGAGTAGTCGTCCAGCACGTCGAGCCCCAACCCGCCCCTGGTGCCGCGGGCGCCCGCCGCGTCGCTGTGGACGAACGCATAGCGGCCTTGGCTCATCACCCGCAGGCGGGCGGTGGCCGCGACCGCCACCTCCTCCAGCCTGGCCGCGAGCACGTACGAGCGCAGCGACATGCGTTTGGTGTTCTGGCCGCGGCCATTGAGCACGTCGGTCAACGCGTCCAGCTCGGCGAACTCCGCCTCCAGCGGCGCCAACCGGGCGCTGCGCTCCTGCAGCCGCTCGCCGAGTTCTTCCAGTTGCTCGACCCGGTCTTTTGCGGACTGCTCGGTCACCAGCGCCGCGTCCGCGGCCTTCCGGGCCTGCTCTGCTTCTGCCTTTGCGCCCGCGACGTCGACCTGCATGTCCGGCTCGATGCCCGCGAGTTTCGGATCGGCCAGGATGTCGCGCGCGCTGCGCTCCTGGACCTCGGCGTCGGTCACCTCCGCGTCAAGCCGCGCGATCACCTCCGGCTCGCGAGCCGCGGCCAGCGCGGCGTCGACCGACGGGAAGCCTGCCGAGCGCGCTGCCTCCGCCACGGTGGCCCGTTGCTCGGCCACGCGGGCTTGGCAGCTCGCCACGGTTGTCCTGGCGTCGGCAAGCACCTCGCACGCTTTCGCCCGGTCGAGCAGCGACAACCGGCGCTGCTCGACGGACGGGAACTCGCCGCGGGCGTCGGCCAGCCTCCGCTCCGCTTCGGCGATGGCCTCCCGCAGGCTGCGCGCTTCGGCCTGGGCGGCTGCCCGGGCCTGCTCGGCACCGGCCCGTGCCGTGGTGAGCTGGTCGATGCGCTCCTGGGTGCCGGCCACGGCGGCTTCCAGCTCTTCTGCTCGGGCAGCCGCCTTCTCCAGCCCGGCCAGCTCGCGCTCCGCCTCGGCCACCTCGTGCTGCAGCGTTTCCGCGGTACGGCCACGCAAGCGCGCTCGGAGTTCGGCGACCGCTGCCTGCGCTTCGTGCTTGGCTTGCTCAGCCTCGCTCCGCAGCCGGTGAGCGTCGTCCTCCGCCTCGACTGCCGCCCGGACGGCGTCTTCGCTGACCGCGCCTTCGCCTGCCCGGGTGGGTGCCGGGTGCTCCGTCGAGCCGCAGACCGGACACGGATCTCCGGCGGAGAGCTGTCCGGCCAGCTCGGCGGCCATGCCCGCCAGCCGCCGGTCGTACAGCCGCTGGCGTTCCTCCCTGGCGTTCTGGTGGGTATCGATCGCTTCGCGCAGGCGTTCCTCGGCCTGCTCGAGGGCCCGCTGCAGCTCCGGCAACCGCTGAGCGAGGGCCAGCGCCTCGCTCAGCTCCTGATGCACCGTGCGCGCGTGTTCCAGCTTCGTGGCCGCGGCCTGTGCCGCTGCCAGCTGCCCGCGCAACCCCTCCAGCCGGGCAGGCAGGCCGTGCAGCTCGGCGTCGACGTCGGCGATGCGACGCTCGGCGTCCTGTGCTTGCTCCGTGACCCGATCGAGGCGCTGCTGCCGCTCCCGCTGCCTGCTGGCTTCCTCGATCGCCCCGGCCAACTGGCCCGCCTGCTCCCGCAGCGCCCCGGCCCTGGCGCGCAGCTGCGCGGCCGGCTTGTCCGCGTCTGCTTCGTCCACCGCGTCGGCCGCCGCCGCCTCCGCGCGCAGGGCCTTGGCCAGCTCGTCCTGAGCCCGCTGCCACTCGCGATGCGCGGCCCGCACCGATTCCGCCCGGCGGGCTTGCGCCAGCTCGTCGCGGGCGCGCTGCAGTTCGTCCGCGCGCGCCCGAAGCTGCTCCAGTTTCGCGGTGTGCGTGGCGACGAGCTGGACACGGTCACGCAAGTCGCGCCGCTCGGCCAGTGTCGCTTCGGCCTGCTTGCTCGCCTGGAACGCCGCGGCGGCCTGCTTGGCGGCCAGCTCGTAGTCCTCGATCGCCCGTTGCGTGGTCTGCTTCGCCCACTCCAGGATGCCGGTCTCCGGCGGCTCCTGCCCGGCCGCTTGGGCGAACCGCGCGACCCACTCCCGGAAATCGGCCCGCGCCAGGTCAAGCTCCGCGCGGCGCTGCCGCCGATGCTCGACGAACCAGTCCTGCACCGCTTCGAAACGGTGCGTGCCGAACAGCTTGTCCAGCAATCGCTCCCGCTCGGCCGTGTCGGCGCGCAGGAACGTCGCGAACTCGCCCTGCGGCAGCAGCACCACCTGGAAGAACTGGTCCGCAGTCATGCCGAGCAGCCGCTGCACGGTGCGGGCCACCTCGTCGATCCGGGTCACCGGGTCCCCGTTGTGCCAGCCGGGCGGATCGCCGACCCAGGTCAGTGACGCCTTGGCCGGTTGCTTCGTGGTTCCTTCTCCGCGCTTCTTGGGCCGCTCGTACTCCGGGAAACGCTCGATGCGCATCCGGTGCGAGCCCACCGTCAGCTCCAGGGCGACGCGCGTCGGCGTGGCCGGATCGGCTTGGTCGCAGCGCAGCCGCTTGACCTCCCCGCGTGCCCCGGGCACCACGCCGAACAGCGCGAACGAGATGGCGTCCAGCAAAGTGGTCTTGCCCGCACCGGTGTGCCCGCAGAGCAGGAACAAGCCGTCCGCGCCGAGCGCGTCGAAGTCCACCGACTCGGTCCGCGGGAACGGGCCGAACGCGGTCAGTTCGAGCCGGTGCAGCCTCACGAGCCGACACCTGCCGACACGGGTGCTCCCTCCTCACGACGTCCTTCCCGTTCCGGATGGCTCGCCCGCAACGCGCGCTCCAGCAGCGCCCGCTCGGACGGCCTCGGGCCCGCGCCCCGGCAATCGGCCAGGAAACGCTCCACGATCTCGGCGTCCTTCCTGCCCCGCACGGCCTCGGCATACCGCAACGCGTGGCTCGTCCCGCCTCCTTGCGGCTGCCAGTCCAGGTACACCGCATAGGGGAAGCGCTCGCGCAGCCTGCGCATGGCATCGAGCGGGCGCACCCGATCGGTCAGCGTCACCGCCAGGTAGCAGTCCCGGACGTCCTCGTGCGCCGGGTCGGCCAGGATCTGCTCCAGCTCGCCGGTGATCGTGGCCAGCGCCCGCGGCACGGGCAGCTCCAGGCGCTGGACCCGCTCGAGCCCGCCCGGCCCGAGATCGACCAGCCAGGCGGACTTGCGGTGGGCGGCCTCGGAGAACGAGTACGGCAGCAGGCTTCCCGAGTACCGCATGCGCTCGGTGAGCGTCTGCGGGCCGTGCAGGTGCCCGAGCGCGACGTAGTCGGGTCCGTCGAAGACCGCGCCACCGACCTGCTCGACCCCACCGACCGCGATCGAGCGCTCGGAATCGGATCCGGTGCCGCCGGTGACGAAGGCGTGCGCCATCACCACCGACCGGCTGCCGCGCCGCTCGCGATCGGCGTTGACCCGACGCATCGCTTCCGTGAGCACGCCGGTGTGCCCCTTGGCCTCGATCCCCATCGCCTGGCGGGCGGGCTCCGGTTCCAGGTAGGGGATGCCGTAGATCGCCACCTGGCCGTGCTCGTCGGACAGCACGACCGGGTCGTCGATGGTGTCGATGCTGGTCCGCAGGTGCAGGCCGCCCGCGGCGAGAAAGTCCGCGAAAGCACCGAGCCGCATGGCCGAGTCGTGGTTGCCCGAGGTCACCACGATCTGCGCGCCCGCTTCCCTGATGCGCGCCAGGCCGCGGGTGGCGACCTGAACCGTCTCGGCGGACGGCACCGCGCGGTCGTAGACGTCCCCGGAAACCAGCACGACGTCGACGCGCTCGGACCGCACCACGTCGGCCAGATGCGCCAACACGGCCTGTTGATCGGCAAGCAGATCGGCGCCGTGAAATGTCCGTCCCAGATGCCAGTCCGACGTGTGCAGCAGCCTCACGCCGACCGACTCTATGTTCGAACGCCGACGCCGTTGCGCAGACTCGCCGCGCGCTCGGTGAGCTCGTCGCGCCACCCGTCCGGGGGTAGGGGCAGGCGGCGGTGTCGCCGGTGATTTGTCGGTGATCTCTGCCAAAGTTGCGTCCATGGCGACAGTGCTCACAACGGCCGCGGTGGCCATCGCCGTGGCGCTGGCCATCGGCATGGTCATGCTGTGGCGGCTCTACACCGACAGTCAGCGCAGGGCGGACGAGGCAGCGCGCGAGCTGGCCAACGAGCGCAGGCGGGTGGACGAGCAGCAGACCGCACTGCGCCGGTACGAAGTGGCGTTCGCCTCCATCCACGGCCGTGGCGAGCTCGGTGAGCGAGTCCTGGTGGAAACGGCGAAGGCGCTCGGCCTCCGGGAAGGGCTGCACTACACGCTGCAGGCGGACGTGGCCGGCGGCGGCGCCGTCAAGCCGGACATGCTGCTGCACGTCGGCGGCGGCCGCAGCGTCCCGGTCGACGCGAAAGCCAGCATGGCCTGCTGGGCCGAAGCGGTGGAGACCGACGACGAGGCGGAACGGGCCGAGGCGCTGCGGGTGCACGTGCGCAACCTGCGGGCCCGCGCCGCCGAGTTGTCCAGCCGCGGCTACGAGCGCTACGCGGACGCCATCTACGGCACGATCATGTTCGTCCCGTCCGACGCGGCGGTGGTCGCGGCCATGGACACCGAACCGGAACTGCTCCGCTGGCTGCTGAACCGGCGGGTGTTCATGTGCGGGCCGACCGGGTTCGCCGTGCTGGCTTCGGCCGCCCTGTTCGCCAGCACCGAGCGAGCACTCGCCGACGACGTCGAGCGGGTCCGGGCCGCGGCGTCCGGGGCGCATCGCGCCGCGGGCAACGCCATCGAGGCGGTGAACCTTTCCAGCACCCACCTGCAGCGATTCCTGTCCGCGCGGCGGCGGGAACTGGACGCGCTGGAGGCGTTCCGGCGCACCGTGCAGCCGCTCAGCGAGGCCTCCGGTTCCACGACCGCTCTGTCCGATGTGCGAAGAGACGACGGGGAGCCGTTGTCGGCCTAGGTCTTCACGAACGCGTAACGCGTTCACGCTACCGTTGGCGAGTGCCTACCAGGACCGAACGCGAGGACGAACGCGCGCCGAGCGACGCCGACGTGGCGTCGTGGGACGAGCGTCCGATCCTGGGTCAGTCCCGCGGTCTGCCGTGGTGGAGCGCCATCCTGCTGGCGATCGGCGTCACCGCGCTCGGGGTGGCGGCCGACGGGCAGTTGAGCGACAAACCGCCGACGCTGATCACGCAGGCGGCCTACTTCGTCGGCTGTGTTGCCGCGGTGTGCTGGGTGCGCCGCCGCAACCTGTTCGGCCCGATCGTGCAGCCGCCGTTGGTACTGACCCTCGTGCTGCTCGGTGGCGAGATCGCCACCAACGGCATGCCCGAGAAGCTGGGCATGAAGGAGCTCCTGTTCGACTACGGCGTCCCGGTCATCAACACGTTCCCGGCCATGGCGCTGACCAGCGGGGCGACGCTGCTGATCGGCATCTTCCGGTTGCTGCGCGAGCGCGACCCCCAGCGGCGCGAGCGCGGCTCCGGCAAGGCCGATCCGGACGGCAAGCGTGGCTCGGCCGATGCCGACGACGAGGACGAACCGCGGCCCCGTTCCGCTCGCGCTCGTTCCTCGGCGGACGAGCGCCGCCCGTCTGCCGACGACCGTCGTCCCGGCCGGGGTGACGACGCGGCGCGCGGCGCTGCCGGTGTGACAGGCAGGCCCGGTAGCCGCGAGCGGAGCACCCCGCCAGCACGGCCCGCGGACCCGCGCCGCCGCGAGCCGGCAGCGCCGAA